>DAOTVS010000297.1:0-20121 GCA_034436375.1 Anaerolineae bacterium
TGGCCCACAGGGGCGGCCCCAGGATCAAGAGCCCCACCGCCACCGCCCCGATGGCTGTCACCAGCACGGCCCCTGCCGCCAAGTCCTTCGCCTGCCTGGCCAGGGGGTGGTATTTCGGTGAAACCAGGTCAGTGAGCGCCTCCAGGGCTGAGTTGAGCAGCTCGGCCGCCATCACCAGGCTATAGGTCAGCGCCAGAATCGCCCACTGTGTCAGGCTCACCTGCAGATAGAGGGCCAGCACCGTGATGGCCACGACAAAGGCCAGGTGGATGCGGAGATTCCGCTGCCCTCGCAAGCCCTGCGCACAGCCAGCCAGAGCGCACTGGAAACTTCGGCCCAACCGGGGTAAGCACCCCGGGGCAGGCCGCTCACAGCTCACGAGCTACTTGACCTCCTCGGGATATTGGACGCGCGGGTGGAAAATGCCCCTGAGGATGACGCTAAAGGATTCGCGGATTTTGTCCAGATCGAGCAAGGTGAGATCGCACCGGTCGAGCTGGCCGCCGATGAGCCTATCCTCGATGTACTGGCGCACCAGGCTGTCCATCTCCTGGGGCGTATTGGGCCGCACCGAGCGCACCACCGCCTCCACATCGGCCAGCATGACGATAGCCGCTTCTTTTGTACTGGGCTTGGGGCCAGGATAGCGGAAATCCTTCTCGTCCACCGCTTCCTCGTTGTTCTCCTTGGCCTCTTTGCTTGCCACGCGGTAAAAGAACCCGGCCAACGTCGTCCCATGGTGCTGGGCGATGATATCTTGAACCCGTTCGGGCAAGGCGTACTCGCGCGCCAACGCCACACCATCGGCAGTGTGGCTGATGATAATCTGCGCGCTGGTTTTGGGGTCCAGTCGGTCATGCACATTCATGCCGTCGGACTGGTTCTCGATAAAAAAGTAAGGGCGCACCGTCTTGCCGATGTCATGATAATAGGCGCCCACACGGGCCAGCAGGGGGTCGGCGCCGATGACCTCTGCCGCGCGCTCGGCCATGTTGGCCACGATGATGCTGTGATGGTAGGTGCCCGGCGCCTTGAGCAGGAGTTGGCGGAAGAGTGGGTGCGTGGGCTGGGCCAGCTCCAGGAGCTGCAGCGAGGTGGTAATGCCGAAAACGCGCCCCAAGAAGACATAGGCGGCCAGGGTCAGGCTCACCGAGAGCGCGCTGTTGCCCACTGTGACGACCAGGAGCTGCACGAGACCTGTCGAATCCAGGTCCTGATGATATAGCCTGAAGGCGAGAACGCTCAGAACGTTGGCGGCAGCCACATAGACGCCGGCGCGGGCGAACGCATTGATCTGCTCCATGCGCCAGAGCGCCAGGCACCCGATTAGTGATCCCACCAGGGTATAGACCACCAGCTCCAGTGACCCACCCGAAACAAAGCCTACCAGGACGCTCAGCAGGATGGAAAACACCGCTCCCAGTTGCACGTTGATCAGCACGCTCGCCAGCATCGCCAGCGCCGCTGCCGGGTACAGGTAGGGCAGGAGTGTGTGCCCGGGCACGATCAGCCGGGCCAGGATCGCCGCGGCCAGAAAGCTGCTGGCCAAAAGGAGTATGCGCCGGGGCCGCTGCCACAGCTCTGGTTGCAGGTGCTGGATATAGGCGATGAGCAGCCACACCAGGATGCCCACAAAGAGCACGGTGCCCGCCGTGCGGGGCAGGCTGCCCTGCTCCCGGCGCAAGCCAAGGGCCTCCAGCTCCTCCAGGTCAAGCGGCGTCACCACATCGCCCTCGCGCACAACTGCCTCGCCCTGCTTGATGCTGTGGCTGATAGGCAACACCTGCTCGCGCGCCTGTTCGCGCCGCTGGTTGGTCGCCGCTTCATCATAGGCGCTGTTGGGCACGATCAGGGCCTGCGTCAGGGCGATTGCTGCCTCCATGCCGGCCGGTGACAGCGAATGGCTCACCAGAGCTGGCACGCGCCCACGGACATCATCCAGATCACTGGCGCGGATCTCACTGCGCATGACCTGCTCGAGCACCGAGCTGACATCGCTGGCGACCGCATCCCATGCATTCTGATCCAGACTGAGGATCGCGTTGACGGCTGAAGGGCTGAGCGTGAGATTATCGACAGCCTTGATGGAGTCCTTGCGCGATTCGGGGGTCGCATAGGGGTCGGAGCGCACCGCGTCAAGGTAGTCGAGCACGCCCTTGGCCAGCGCCAGCTGCTGTCGCACCACCTCGGCATCGGGGGGAGAATAGACCGGTGCGACCTGATTTGCCGCCTCTTCGCGTTGCTGCTCCGTCAAATAGTTGCTGATATACGTGACAGACCGCGGGGCCAGGACTGCGCGGGGAGCAACCTGGCCAACCTCCAGGTCCACATTTGCAGGGGTAACATGAACCAACAGCGACATGCTGACCGATGCCACGAGCAGCACGGCCAGAATGACCACGCCGACTCGCGTCTGCCAGTGTGCGGCGGCTGAGGTCGGCGGCATAGTCCAATTCTTGGTATTGGTCTCGCCTGGCGTAGCAGTATCCATGGCGCTTGCGAGCTTCCTAGCGGTTAACCAGAAGTTCCTTGACAACCTGGTTGACCACCGAGCCCTCTGCCTTACCTTTCAGGCGCGGCATCAAATCGCGCATTACAGCACCCATGTCACCCGGGCCTTTGGCGCCAACAGCCGCAATCGACTCGCGAGCGGCCTGCGCGATCTCCTCACGCGACAACTGCCGTGGGAGATAGGCCTGCAAGACCTTCAATTCAGCCTCTTCCTCATCCACCAGGTCCTGACGTCCGCCCGCGCGATACGCCTCGATCGACTCGCGGCGTTGCTTGGCCTGCTTGGCGATCACGCCCAGCACCTCAGTGTCATCGAGGGTATGGCCTACAGCCACCTGTTCATTTACGATAGCAGCCCGAAGCAGGCGAAGCGCGTTCTTACGAGGCTCATCCCGATCACGCATCGCCTGCTTCAGATCGCTAGCCACTCTGTCTTGTAGAGACATAGCGGAAGTCCTGCTCTTGCGCCCGATAGGCCGGGGCATACGACTGGATGGTGCCAGCCCCTACACCGGGCTACCGGGGCTTGTTATTCCCGCATGCTCTTGCGGGTCTGCTTGCGGCTCTTGCGTCGCTTGGCCGCTTTTTTCTTCTTGCGCAGAACGCTTGGCTTCTCATAGAAGCGGCGGCGCCGAACCTCGGAAAGCACCCGGTCCTGCTGCACCTTTTTGTTGAAGCGTTTCAGGGCGCTCTCGAACGACTCGCTGCGCTCAACGATGACCTGCGTCACACTCTCCCCCCCTCTCGTCCAGCTCCGACACCCTGCCTGTGGCAAGCGCCGCTTGCCTGTTTCGGGTCATCGCTGTTAGTGCGAGCCCAGCTCACGGGCGCCCTGGCTGGCGCCCCTGGGCCACCAGAAGCAAGGAATTATAACATGGAACTGTTGGGCTCACAAATCGTATCTCTGTACGATGTACAGCAGATCATCGATGTCGAAAGGTTTGCCCAAATAACCCTCAGCGCCGATCTCTTCGGCCCGCTTGCGCGCGTCTTCCGCCGCCGTCAACACCACAATAGGCGCCTGCCGATCGTAGCGGGCGCGGAATTCGCGGGCAAACTCCCAACCGTTCATGACCGGCATCTTCATATCGAGCAGGATCAGCCCCGGCATCTCCTGCGCCACCCTGTCCAGTGCCTCTCTGCCATTCGCCGCTGTGACGACCCGGTAGCCGTCGCCGCTCAGCAGCATCTCCACCATACCCATCAGGTCGAAGTCGTCTTCCACCAGCAGCACCGGTCTTTTCTCACTTCCCATCCGCGCCTCCAGAGTGAGGCGTAATGCGTAAAGCCGCCATGCAACATAATAAGTAACCCGTAATAAGTAAGGTCGCCAATGCAGAGCGTCTGACGCTTTGCACAAGCTCTGCCAAGGCACGTATCGTGGGAAGCCGAGAACGCTTCGAAACAGCAGCTTTACTTATCACGCTTACTACGCTCCATAGTGACCTCACGGATCACGCATTACGGATTACGCTTTACCAACGGCAAGCTCAAGTAGAATGTTGTCCCCTTGCCCCATGTGCTCTCGAACCACATGTTCCCGCCGTGCCGGATCACAATCTCACGGCTGATATAGAGCCCAATGCCCATGCCTCCACGATCGTAGATGGTGCCGACATGGGCCTCGTAGAATTGCTCAAAGATGTGCGGCACGCTCTCGGGGGGGATGCCTGGGCCCTGATCGGTCACTGCGGCGATGGCCATCTCCCCCTGCGTATAGACGGCAATGGACACCTTTCCCCCCTCAGGCATCACCTTGACGGCATTGTCGAGCAGGTTGGAGAGCACATCATCGATGCGATCGCGGTCGGCATTCACCCAGGCCTGGCCTTTGCGCTCCAGCACGAACTGATGGTCAGGGTGAAGCGGCCTCTGGCGTGCGACTACCTCCGCGGCCAACTCACCCAGCTCAAAGACCTGCCGCTGCAGCTTGAACTGCTTTTGCTGCAGACGCGTAAATTCGAGCAATTCCTGCACCAGGCGGTTGATGCGATCGCTCTGGCGGTTGATGGCCACCAGGGCCGCCCCCTCGCGCGGGTCGTGCCCTCCCGGCGTCCACTCCAGCAGGAGTTGCGCATAGCCCTTGATCGTCGCCACAGGGGTTTTCAGCTCATGGGCAGCCGTAGCCAGGAATTCGTCGCGCAGCCGATCCAGCTGCTCGCGCTCGGTGACATCGGCCAGCGACTCCACCACGCCCACGATCCCCCCTGTGCTATCTCGCAGGGGCGCCGCATTGACAGAAAGGATCACTCGGCGCCCATCTGGGCGATCAATGGCCATCATAAGATTGGAAACGGTCTCGCCCGTCCGGATTGCCCGCTCAAAGGCGAGTTCCTCTCTGTGAAAAGGCCGGCCTTCCAGTGTGGTGAGGCGCCAGGCCGGATCACCGACCTTACGTTGGGTAATGGTGTCGCGCGAGAGCCCAAAGATGCGCTCCGCTGCCGGGTTGGCAAAGGTAAAGCGTCCCTCCATGTTGATGATGACAATCGCGTCGGTGATGGTCTCCATGATGCGCTTGAGCCGTTCCTCGCTGGCGCGCAAGGCCTCCTCACGCAGATGATCGGCTGTAACGTCTTTGATGATAGCCTGCACAACCTGTTCATTCAAAGCGGGATCGATTACGGCGAAGGAATCGTGGACTACCCATTTTTCCTGACCGCTCAAGGTACGAAAGGGGTAGAGAACATTGCGCGCGCCCCCCCGCATACGGATCAGGTTGCGCACCCGGCGCCGGGGGCCCGTGTAGATGATGAGGTCCTCGATGTTGAGGCCGATGACGGCGGCAGGTGAAGCAAAGCGCCCCCCCAGGTCCAGGATCTCAAAGGCAGCCTGATTCATATCAAGCAACGTGCCGTCAAAGCGATAGCGATAGAGGCCGACCTGCGCAAAGCGCAGCGCTTCTTCCTGAATGCGTAGCCGGTCGATGGCATTTAGCTCGGTGTTAGCCATCGGGCCCTCTCTCTTCCAGGGCCAGCAGGCCACCCTGACGCAAGGCGGCGAGCGCGTTCAGATAGCGCCGGTAGAGGGCGCGGTAAGTATCTGCCTCGGCCGGGTTGGGATAAATCGTCTTGCCGCCGGCCGGCAATACGGCCGCGGCTTGCTCCGCGGCTGGCCAGCGCCTCAGCCCCACCCAGGCCAGCAGTCCAGCGCCGACGAGGCTGCTTTCGGTTTCGACCGCCTCCGTGACCGGCAGCCCCGCCAACCCGCTCAGCATGGCCAGCAGCAGCGGCCTTCGGGCGCCGCCCCCACTGGCCACGAGTGCAAACCGGGGCCCTTTGGAGGACGCTGAGTCGGGCTCGCAAGCCTGGCGACGGCTGGAAGCCGCGGAGGTCGCCTCATTTGGCGCCGGGCGGCCAGCACCCAACAGCTCGCGCGCTACATCCAGGATGCGCACCAGTTCGATGGTGATTCCCTCCAAAAGGGCGCGCGCCAGATCGCTGCCGGTGTGGGCCAGGCTCAGGCCCAGCACGACGCCGTGCGCCCGGGCATCATAGTCGGGTGCGCCACTGCCGGCCAGGTAGGGCAGAAAGAGCAGCCCTCGGCTTCCCAACGGCGCCTCGGCCGCCAGTTCCACCGGGTCTCGGCCCAGCAGATCATAGCCCCAGTGCTGGGCGCCGCCATAGGTCTCCTCCAGCCCCTCCAACACCCAACGTCCACGCACCACGTGCGCCAGGCAGACCAGCCTCCCTCGTGGATCGATCACCGGCTGGCCGGTGGGCACACCCACTACCCCTGCCGTGCCCAGGTTCACCGCGACCGTCCCCGGCTGCAGCACGCCAAGCCCCAGAGCCGAGCACTGCTGATCGCCCCCACCCAGCACAAGAGGCATCCCCGCCGGCAGGCCGGTCGCTGCGGCGACCTGGCTGCTGAGCGCCCCCACCCGCACGCCAGACGGCGAAAGGGCTGGCAATTGCCCCGGCGTAAGCCCTGCTGCCCGGAGCAGGTCCTCGTCCCATGTCAGTTTACGGATATCCATCAGCCCGACCAGCGAGCCATTGGCATGATCCAACGTCCAGCCCGGCGCGCCCAGGCGGCGCAGCAGCCAATCTTGCAGGGTGGCAATACGTGCCCCTGCCGGCAAGCCCTGCTCCACCCACCACAGAATCTTGGCCACGGACCAGATCGTGCTGGGCGCCAGGCCAGTGATTTCGGCAAAGCGCCGGCGGCCCACCCGATCCAGCCAGCGTTGCAGGTCCTCGCTACCCCGAGTATCCTGCCAGGAGAGTGCGGGGCCATAGGGGCGCCCACTGTCATCTGTCGGGAGCGCGGTCGCCCGCTGATTGCTGATAGCAAGGGCCTCCGGCCGCCCTCCGGCGCCGGCCACCCGGCGCAGCACAGCAAGCACCTGCCCCCACAGGGCCTCCGGGTCGACCTCAGCTACAGCAGGCGCTGGTAGGCTCAAGACCGATGGCGCTATGACTGGCGGCTGCACGGGCGCCAGTTGCTCTGTCAGCAGCAATGCTTTGATGCGCGACGTGCCCACGTCCAGGGCGCAGACTGTGGCCATCCGTGCTTGCCTCTCTCTTATGGATGGGTGACCGGCAAAGGCCCAGAGCGGGAAGACTCTCCATTACCCGCAGCCCGCTGGCCGTCTCTCCACAACCGACTCGAGTTGGCGTATGGGAAAATGGAGCAAAACACGTGCCAGCCTTTGCCGGGCTTGGGACCTTGTGGCCAACAGGCTGGACTTGTCAGCGTCCCCCACTGGCGCTGATGCCATGCGGGCGCCGGAGGTCGCTCACCTGCACAAAAAGACCTGGCAGGCTTCTGAAACCTGTCAGGTCTATCTCCCTTGTGGCTTTATGGGCACTCGGAAGCCTGGGCCGACACCCAGCCTCCCGAGCCGCTTACGGTAGTTCCCTTGGTCTTACCGCATCATCCCGGGCTGGGTGCCCGCGCCCGGCTGGGTCGTGGGCGGCTGGGTCACAGCCGGATGCTGCATCTCCGCAGCGATCCGGCCCGATACCGGGCCCAACGGGGTCTGGCCACCAGAAATCAGGTAGCGGGCGGTCAGCCAGGCCAGGTTCAGGCCCGCCAGCCCAACGACGATGTACACCGCTCGCTCCAGGATGGAGCCTCGCCCAAAGAGGCGTCGCACCAGGTTATAGTTGGCGGCGCCACTCAGCCCCCAGTTCAGAGCGCCGACCGTGCCGATGACCAGTGAGGCAATGTCGAGCGCCGTCATGGCCTGGCGCGGAGTGCGTTCGGCCGTCATCTGCTCCATCGTGCTTCGCTCGTAAGTGCCGCTCGTGGTTGTCGGGGTCATTGGCGTAT
The DNA here is from genome assembly GCA_034436375.1 of Anaerolineae bacterium. GTDB lineage: Bacteria > Chloroflexota > Anaerolineae > SpSt-313 > SpSt-313 > DAOTVS01. Next base: position 7,786 of record DAOTVS010000297.1, read on the forward strand.
ATTGACTCATCGTTGACCTCCTTTTGTTGGGTTGCCTGAGGCGCGGGTGATCTCCGTGGCTATGGCCTCGCCCCAAAAACAATGGGGGCCATGGCCGAAATCGGGTCAGGCGCGCCTGCAACCATCTCCTAGCGAGCAAGAAGCGTGCCTGTTGAGCACTGTCTCTTGCCTGCGCTTGCGGCATAGCAATTGCTCAACGGAGATAGCCATGTGGGGGAGGTGGGGCAACGCTGGCCCATGGGAAGGATGGTGGAAAAAGAGCAACGCCGTGTGGCCGTCGAGGAAGGGCTTCTGCCGCAGGAAAGTGCCGGAGCTGCGGAGGTCCTGCACGCCTTTCTCTCGACGCTGTCTTGGGGTGCGCGCCAGTTGCTCCTCTGTCACAGCGACGCCGATGGCCTGAGCGCTGCCGTTGTGTTGCGCGCCGCCCTTGAGCGCGCCGGCTGGCGCCACATCAGCATCGTGCCCACAGGCAAAGGCCAAAGCGCCTGGACAGCCGGTACCCTGACGCAGGTCGCGACAATTCGTCCGGAGGGATTGTTCGTGCTGGACCTGGGCAGCCGCCCCCAGCCGATTTTCCCGGGCGTGCCGACCATCCTGCTCGATCACCACCGCCCGCTGGGCGTGCCCCCCGGCGCCACACTCATCTCCAGCTACGAGTGGCCCCAGGCGCCCTGTACTTCGGCGCTGGTCTATTACCTGAGCAGAACGCTGGCCGACATGACCGATCTGGCGTGGGTCGCTGCCCTGGGTATTATCAGCGATCTGGGTGAGGACGCTCAGCTGGCACCCTTACCCGGCGCCCAGGCGCATTACGGCGCCCATGTGCTCCGTGAGGCCACAGCGCTCGTCAACGCTGCCCGCCGCAGCGCCACGGGTGATGCCCTGCCTGCCCTCGATGCACTCCTGGCCGCCGACGAACCGGCCGCCATCTCCCACGGTCACCTGCCCGAGGCCGTAGCGCTGGCCGGCATGCGCCGCGCCTTTCAGGAGGCGCTGCAGCAAAGCCGGCGCGCTGCCCCAACCTTTCACGATCATGTCGCCCTCATCCGTGTGCACAGCCCCTACCTGGTGCACCCGGCTCTGGCGCAGATGTGGCGCCGCCGCCTGCCCCATCACATCGTCCTGGTGGCCAATGACGGCTACTTGCCCGGCCAGGTCAACTTTAGCGTGCGCACCGCCCTCGACATCAACCTGCTGGATTTCCTGCAGCCCTTCCGCTCTGGCCTGGATGCCACCGAGTTCGGCTATGGCCACGACAAGGCTACCGGGGGGTCCCTGCGCACCGACGATTGGCAGCGCTTTCTCGCCACCCTGGGCTTTCGGAAGTAATACGGCTGGCATGACAGGCCTGCGCGGCTGTAGTATACTTGGCCCCTGATGAAGCAAGACGACAACTCGTCAATCGTCAGAAGATGGGTGCCGGCGCTGCTGCTGATCCTGCTGGGTTTGGTCGTAGCCGTTCTGACCTTGTACTACCTGCGCGTGCGCTACGATTGGGATGACATCCTCTACTGGTTCTGGCAGTTGGCGGTGCATCTATCGCACACACGCCTGGCCATAGCCATCGCCAGCATGGGGCTGGCCGTGTGGCTGACGGCCCGTTGGCTGAGCGGAGCCCACGTGGCCCATGCCGCCCTGGCTGCTTTTGGCCTGGGCGTGCTGGTTGACGCCATTATCCTCCTGTCGCTGGAGCCGCTGCGCATTTCCTTTGGCCCGTTGCTGCTGCCGCTCGCTCTGCTGGCGGCGGTGCGTGGCGCTGTGGCGTTGGTGCTTGTGTTGCTTGCCTGGCTGCTGCACCGGGTTGTGCGCCCGGCGTCCACATGGCCTCTGCTGCATGCGGCTGCCCAGGTCCTCATTGCGGTTGTGGTAGTCGATGGTATGGTCATCGAGCCCGCCCGCCTGACCGTCTCTCGGGTCTCTGTGCAAGATCCCTATGCGATTGCCAGCAGCAGGCCCCTGCGCATTGTGCAGATCAGCGACCTGCATATTGAGCGGGTCAACGACCTGACCGATCACCTGGTGGCGCAGGTCAATAGCCTTGAGCCCGATTTGATTGTGCTCACCGGTGATTTTCTCAACAGCTCTTTCACCACCGACCCTCAAGCCCAGGCTGACCTGGTGCGCGTGTTGGGGGCCCTACGGGCCAAAGAAGGAATCTATGCCGTGCGCGGCAACGTCGATGCCCCTGCTGCCACCGCCCGCCTGCTGAGCGGGTTGCCCATTGTCCTGCTGGAGGGCGAATGGGTCAACCTGGAGATCGGTGGGCACTGTGTGAGCCTCTGCGGTGTGCCTATGGACGACCTGGAGCAAGACCGGCGCGTCCTCGCCGACCTGGTGCGCGTTGGACCCCATGATTGCTTCAGGGTGCTCCTCTATCACTCACCCAATCTGGTGCCCGAGGCGGTCGCGGCCGGTTTTGACCTGTTTCCCACAGGCCACACCCACGGTGGGCAGATTCGCCTGCCCTTCTACGGCGCTCTTATGACCTCTTGCATATACGGCAAGCGTTACGAGATGGGCCCTTACCACGTCGGCAACACTCTCATCTACGTCTCGCGCGGCATTGGCATGGAGGGCTGGCTCGTCCCCCGCATGCGCTTCCTCTGCCCGCCGGAGATCGTTGTGTATGACATAAAGTAAGAAGTAATGCGTGATAAGAGTGCCTAACAAAACCTGTGGTGCAGATGGCGCTAGATGCAACGCCCATCCCCCCGGCCCCCTTCCCGCAGGGCGGGAAGGGGGAGAAATAAGGAGACATCCCTTGGCCTACACCTTTCCCTCCCATCGCTCGGTCACGATGGCCCTCGACGGCATGGTGGCAACCAGCCAGCCGCTGGCTGCTGAGGCAGGGCTGCGCGTGCTGCAAGAGGGGGGCAATGCCATAGACGCGGCGGTGACGGCCGCGGCCGTGCTGGCCGTGGTTGAGCCTTTATCGAATGGCCTGGGGGGCGACGTGATGGCTTTGCTCTACTGGGGCGCCACGGGTGAGGTGCGCGCCCTCGATGCCACTGGTTGCACGCCTCGTGCTGCCACGCCCGCGCGCATCAGCGAACTGAGCAAGGGGCGCCCTCCGGCTACGGGCCCCCTCACCGTGACCGTGCCGGGTGCGCTGCACGGCTGGGCGGCCCTGCTGCAGGCCTACGGCACCCTCACTCTGGAGCAGGCCCTGGCCCCGGCCATCCACTATGCCGAGCGCGGCTTCCCCGTGAGTGAGGCCGCCGGCCGGCAGTGGGCGCAGGCTTCGGGGAAACTGCGCGCCCACCCACAGACCGCGGCGACCTATCTGGCGGCGGGCAAAGCACCGCGCATCGGCCAGGTCTTTGCCCAGCCCGACCTGGCGCGCACCCTGCGCGAGATCGCCGCCGGCGGGCCCGACGTGCTCTATCGGGGACCGCTGGGAGAGCGCATGGCCGCCTATGTGCAGGAGCAGGGGGGGCTTCTCACCGTGGAGGATCTGGCGGCCGACGAGAGCGCCTGGCTGGCGCCCATTGAGTTGAGCTACCGGGGGGTGCGTGTGCTAGAGTGCCCCTCAGACGGCCAGGGGCTGGTGGCCCTACAAACCCTGGGCCTCCTCGCGGGGTTCGACCTGCCAGCAATGAAGTGGGGCTTTGCGGAGCCCCTGCACCGGCAGATCGAGGCCCTCAAGCTCGCCTCTGCGGATGCTCAGCCAAGCAACGGCAGCGACGCACCCACGGCAGGGCGCCTCGACCCGGCCTACCTGGCTGGCCGCCGCGCTCTCATCGACCCTCACGGCGCCACGCCGGCCCCGGCGCCCGAACTATCCGCCTCCGCTGCCGATGCCGCCTGTCTCACCGTCGTCGACCGCGAGCACAACGCCATCTCATTGCTGCAAGGCCTCTATGAGCCCTTTGGCTCCGGCCTGGTCGTGCCCGGCGCCGGCATCATCCTGCAGAGCCGGCGGGGAGCTCTCTCTCGCGGCCCGGGCCGGCGCCCCTACCGCACCCTCTGCCCCGCCCTGCTGCTGGAGGGCCCGCAGCTATGGGCCTGCCTGGGTCTTTCGGGCGGATTGATGCAGCCTCAGGGCCAGGTGCAGGTCATCTGCAACCTGCTCGACTGGGGCATGGATGTGCAGCAGGCCCTCGACGCGCCCCGCTTCCGCTGGACGGAAGGGAATACCGTGGCCTTTGAGACGGGCCTCAGCCATATGTCGCGCCTGGCGCTGGAAAAGCTGGGTTATGAGGTCAAGACCAATGCCGACCCAACGACTCTGGGCGGCGGCCAGATCATCCGCATCGATTGTGAAACGGGTGTCCTCCAGGGCGGCTCGGACCCGCGCAAGGATGGTTGCGCCATCGGATACTGACTTATTTCCACTTGATCAGCAATTGCGCGCCCGCCTGGGCGATCAATTCACCATCCGTACGGCTCAGGTCCCAGGCATCCGTATCGGTGAGCAGGTAAGGGGCGCTGGCCTGAGCTTGCTCCAGGCCGCCCTGCTCATAGGCGAAGGACAGCACCGGTCGCCCTGCATAAAAGAGTGCAATGGGCCTTGTGCCATCCTGGCTGCAGACGGCCACTGCCTGGTCCGCTGGCAGTTGCTGCACGGTGCTGGCCACCTGTTTCATGTCTGGATCGGCGTTGCCTGGCTGGGGTAGCTGCCAGCCAGAGAGGACCATAAAGGCGATGATGAAGGCCAGCGCCCAACGCGCGCGCAAGATCCGCACCAGGAAACCCGCGCCCAGCAGGGCCAGCGCCGGGTAGCTGGGCAAGATGTACCAGGGCATCTTGGTTCGTGCCAGGCTATAGATAGCCAGGGGCACCGCCAGCCAGGCCAGCAGAAAAGCCCACTGCCTCTCTCGTATACGGACCAATTGGTAGGCGCCATAGATGGCCGCCAGGGGCAGCACAAACGCAACGTCAGCAAACCCCTGCCCAATGATCTGCAGGTAGAACCAGATTGGCCCAGCATGGCTGGCCGCGTCGAGCACCGTGGTCGCCCGGTTGAGGACATTGTTCACCAGGTACGGGTCCCAGAAGGCGGGACCATGGCGCACGGCCTGATAAAGGGGCCAGGGCAGGGCAATAGCTGCCATGATGGCCACGGCCAGCCCCAGCTCGCGCCAGGGCCATTGGCGCAGGGAGCGAGTCAGCAGGTAGAACAGGATCAGGCCGCAGAGGGGCAAAAGCCCGGCCACGTTCTTGGTCATGATGGCCGCCCCCAAGGGGAGCCCCATCCAGACCAGGTAACGCCGGTCTCGCTCGCCCCGCCAGGCTAGCCACATCGCCAGTGCGCCCCAAAAGGCCAGCGAAGACTCCATCATCGCCATACGGCTGATGGAGACCAGATTGAAATGGTAGGCGTAGACCCCGTTGCGCACGATCAGCAGCAAGAGCGCCGCCCCAGTGCCCGCCGCCCGGCCGAAGAGGTCGCGGCCCACTAGAAAAGTGAGCAACACCATGCCCAGCCCGGCCAGGGCCGCTGGCAGGCGCGCCGCCAGCTCGTTCTCGCCCAGGAACCCGAAGGTCAGCATCTCCTCCCAATAGTAGAGCGGGGGCTTGGTGAAATGCAGCTTGCCTTCCAGCTGCGGCGTCAATGGGGTGTGGTGCCAGATCATCTCCACGGCCATTTGCGCGTGGAGGCCCTCATCCCAGTCATACAGGCTCCCCTCATCCAGGCGATAGAAGAGGGTGAACCCCGCCAACAAGGCCAGGACAAGCAGGATCACCAGATCAAGTGTTCGCGGTCGCCGCCAGAGTGCTCCTTGTTTGCTTGGCAATGTGGTTTGCATAGTCTCCCTCAGTTATTGAGGCGGGCCAGCATTATGGAATATCCCGTTTGAAGTGTGTGCCTTCTGTATGAGTATACTCCATGATGCAGCGTGCTCATAATAGCCATAGGGACGTGGAATCTCCCTTCTGGCCCGGGGAGGTGACAGCCGGGCACGCCGGCGGCTGGCGCTGTAACAGCGCACACTTGGCGTTCTTCGCGTCCTGCGGTATCATGGTAAACAACGGCAGCACCCGGCTGATTGCAGGCTGATGGTTGACAGCCAGGCCGAAGCCAGGAAGGAATCAACATGCTCCATGGGGACGCGCATGTAGATCCCACCCTGGATGCGGTATAATAGCTGACAGCTGGACCCGAAAGGAGCCCTACCATGTTCACCCTCACCGGCTTTGGCGACGAGATTTCTCCTGATCTCAACGAGCAGCTCGATCTCTTGCAGAGCGAGGGCATCAATCACCTGGACCTGCGTGGCGTAGAGGGTAAGAACGTCCTCGACCTGAGCGATGCCGAGGCAGAGCGCGTGCGCAGCGAGTTGGAGCGGCGGGGCTGCGCCGTTTCGGCCATCGCTTCGCCCATCGGCAAGATCCAGATCGACGAGCCCTTTGCCCCTCACCTGGAGCGCTTCCGCCGCGCCCTGGACCTGGCCGAGTTCTTCCATGCCCCCTTTATCCGCGTCTTTTCCTTCTATGTGCCCGCCGGCCAGGCCACGCGCTATCGTGCTGCCGTGATGGAACGAATGCTGGCCCTGGCCGAGGCGGCGGATGGGCGCCCAGTCACCATCGGCCACGAGAACGAGCACGCCATCTATGGCGACATCCCCGAGCGCTGCCTGGATATCATCCGCACGGTGAACCGGCCCCAGTGGTGCACCATCTTTGACCCGGCCAATTACGTCCTCGACGGCGTGCGCCCCTACACTGACGGCTACCCGCTGCTGGTCGATTCCATCGCCTACCTGCACATCAAGGACGCCGTTGCCGTTACGCGCAAGATCGTGCCGGCGGGCGAAGGCGATGGGCAGGTGCGCGAGGTGCTGAGCGACCTCAAGCGGCGCGGGTTCGACGGCTTTCTTTCGCTGGAGCCGCACCTGTCTCATGCGGGGTCGAGCGGCGGCCGGACGGCGCCGGACCTGTTCCGGGGGGCCATCCGCGCGCTCAAGGCGATTGTGGAGACGCTGCCATAGAGATCTCGGCCGTTGCCGCCTGCCTGTCGCAGCCTGATCTGCACGAGACCGTCTGGCTGCTGGCCCGTTATGGCTACCATGGCCGATAGGGCTGGCGCATCGGCGCGGAGCTTGTTGTCACCCAAAAAACGGCACGGCGGCAAAGGCCTGGGCGCTGAAAAAGGCGGCCATGCGGAGCGCGTCGGGGTAACTGGGGTCAAAGCCGGTGTGCGACATCTCTTCCGCCAGGAGCTGCCCCGGGTCCAAGCTGGGGAGGGAGATGGTGCGCCGACGCGGCTCTCTGCCGGGGAGCTCGGTCGAGACCTCAGCCTCAGCTGCTGCGGCACGGCGGATAGCGAAATGGGCGATGCCACCTGCGGTCTGTGCCTGCAGGATGAGGTTCTGGATGTCGCCGGCGGCGCCTGGGCGCGCTGCCGCGGGGACCAGCTCGATCTGCACGGGCTGCTGGCCGTGCAGCAGGTGGATCAATTCGCTGTGTGGAGTATGCTCGATGGGCTCGCTGGCAGGCTGCCAGCCAAGGCGGGTAGCCAGCCAGGCGGCGAGCAGATAGGCCGTCACCTGGCCCCCACCGCGCTCGCCTGCCACATAGTCGATGCGCACCTGGAAAAGGCGGTCCAGGCAGGGCCGGCAATCGGCGGGGTCAAAGAACTGGGCCGTCAACTCGCGCCAGGGGGTCAGCCGGTCCCAGTTAAGGTCGTCAACGGTGCACTCGCAGTGTTGGGCGTGGCCCAAGGCCACCAGTTGGCGCAGCAGGACGCGCGGGTTGCGTGCGCTGGCCGAATCAGCCAGCAAGCGGTCCGCATTGGCCGCCAGCCGCTCGAAAAGGGGCGAGCCGATAGGCAAATCGCCCGGCCACCAGAGCACGATGGGCAGGTCGCGCAACAGCAGCGAAAAGGTCAGGGCGGCCAGGCGCTCCTCTGCCTGTGGGGAGCCCATGATCTGGATCTCCTCGAAGCAGACCAGGCGGCCGGCCAGGGCCGGGTGGCACTGGGCCGCGACCTGGGTCTCCAGGTCCATGGTGGGGCCGGGTTCGCTGCCCAGAATGATGGCCCGCACGGGGTGCTGCTCGGCCAGATCGGCGATCCATTGCGACATCCGCTCGGCCGCCGCCCGGCTGTCAGCATAGGTCACCAGGTTGAGGGCCGTCGCCCGGATTGCCAGCATCCCCTGCGCTACCCCAGAGAGCGAAGCCTGGCGCAGCGCCACCAGCGCCTGCTCGATGGCCTGGGGATCGTGGCTGGGAACAGGTACCTTGTCCTGCACGCGTCATCCTCCGTCAGATGTGCTTCGGTTCGTAGTGCGGGAGAGGGGGAGCGGATGGCATACAAGGCCATATGCTCCCGGGCACCCTGCTTGTATGCCATCCGCTTTCCCTCTCCCTCACTACAAGCCTGAGCTAATTATGCAACCTCCCGGAGGTCCCCAACCTCCGGGAGGCCCAATCGCCTTTTGTGTCAAAAGCGCCGCCAGCGGCGGCCGTCCTCGGCGATCAGGCGCTGCGCATCCATAGGGCCCCAGGTGCCTGCCTCATAGTTGGGAAAGCTTGGGGGCGGGGCCATCTGCCAGCCGCGCAGGACCTGAGTGGTATACTCCCAGGCAGCTTCCACCTCATCGTCGCGGGTGAAGAGCGTCGAATCGCCCAGCATGCAGTCCAGCAGCAGCCGCTCATAGGCCTCGGAGGTGCGGCCAAAAGCGGAGCCATAGAGAAACTCCATGGTCACCGGGCGCACCTCCATTTGTTGCAGGCCGGGCTGCTTGACAGCAAAGCGGAGCGAGATGCCCTCATCGGGCTGGATACGGAGCACCAGAACGTTGCCTTCGCCCGCCTCTGCTGCAGGGCCAAAGAGCTTGAGCGGCGGCTGGCGGAACCGGACGGCGATCTCGCTCAGGCGCCGGGCGAGCCGCTTGCCGGTGCGCAGGTAAAAGGGCACATCGGCCCAGCGCCAGTTGTCGACGAAAAGCTTGAGCGCCACATAGGTCTCGGTGTTCGAGTCGGGCCGCACGCCCGGTTCCTCGCGATAGCCGGGCACTGGCTCGCCGGCGATATAGCCCGGCCCATACTGCCCGCGCGCCGTCAGCTTGGGGACCTCGTGGAGGGCCGGCACGCGCAATGAGCGCAGGACCTTGACCTTTTCGTTGTGCACCATGTCGGCCTCAAAGGTGGCTGGGGGCTCCATGGCCATCAGCGAGAGGAGCTGCACCATGTGGTTCTGGACCATGTCGCGCAAGGCCCCACTCTTGTCATAGTAGCCACCGCGCCCTTCCACACCGACCGATTCGGCCACCGTGATCTGCACGTGGTCCACATAGCGCCGGTTCCAGATCGGCTCAAAGATGGCATTGGCAAAGCGAAAGACGAGGATATTCTGCACCGTCTCTTTGCCCAGGTAGTGGTCGATACGGTAGATCTCTTCCTCGCGGAAGACCTGGCGCAGGGTGTGATTCAGAGCGCGGGCGCTCTGCAGGTCCTCGCCGAAGGGCTTTTCCACCACCAGCCGCACCCAGCCGGCGGCCCCCTGGCCGCGCTCGTTGTGGGCCAGGCCCGCTTCGCCCAGACGCCGCACGATCACCGGCCCATCGTCGGGAGAGGTGGCCAGGTAGTAGACGCGGTTGCCGCCGGTACCGCGCTGGCGATCGATCTGCGCCAACTGCTCGCGCAGGCGCACGTAGCCCTGGGGATCGTCGAAATCGGAGCGGACATAATAGAGCCCCTGGGCAAAGCTATCCCACACTTCAGAGACCAAAGGCAGGGCACAGGCCTGCTGACAGGCAGCGCGCATCTGAGCGCGAAAGTCATCATCGCTCCAGGGACGGCGGGCAAAGCCGATGGCGGTAAAGCCGTTTGGCAACCTGCCGCTCGCGAACAGGGCGTAGAGGGCGGGGATCAGGCGGCGCCGGGTCAGGTCGCCGGTGGCGCCAAAGATGACCATGGCGTTGGGCGCCGGGTTGCGCGCCGTGTAGAGCCCTTCACGCAAGGGGTTGGTCTCGACCAGGGTTTCGCTTTGCACCATGCTTTCCTCCACTCAGGTTGAAACGGAGGATAGCATAGCGCAATGCGGGCATCCTGCCAAACCTGAAGAGGTCCCTCACCCTGCCCTCTTCCCTGACAGGGAGAGAGGGCAGGGTGAGGGACCTCCAAGCCTGTCTCCTGCATGATTGCCCCAGGGTGAACTGCAATCTCTATTGGCTCAGCTCTGGAGCCAGGTCTCCCGGATGTAGCGGGCGGCAGCGACGACGCCCTCACGGCCACGCATGGAGCCTTCCTCCATGCAGATCCAGCCGTCCCAGCCGGCCTGCTTGAGGCGCCGGAAGATGGCCGGGAAGGGGGTGAGCCCGGTGCCGAGGAGCACCATCTGCAATTGCCCGCGCACGGCGGTATCGGCGGCGTGCACGCTGACGACCCGCCCGATCACGGCATCCAGCAGCGCCAGCGGGTCCTCGGCAAAGGCCGTGGCGTTGGCGGTATCAAAATTGATGCCGAGGCCGGCGGGGGCAGTGCCCTGGGCAATCTCCAGGAAGATGTCAGGCGGCTGCGAGAAATCGGTGTACTGCCAGGCGCCGGGCTTGGCATGGTTCTCGTACACCAGGGTTACACCAGAGCCGCGGGTCGTCTCGACCAGGCGCGAGAGGCCCTCCACGGCCCAGGCGACGCCGGCCTCACGGGTGGTCCCGGGGTGGGCCTGCCCGGCCGTCACCCGCACGTACCTGGCCCCCAGTCCGGCGGCGACGGCCACCACCTCTTGCTCCAACTCCAGCTCGCGTCGGCGTTGGGCAGCATCAGGATGGGTAAAGTCTGGGTAACTGGTAACCATGGTCACGCGCATGCCGGCGCTCTCCACATCGCGGCGCAGGGCCGCTACGGCTGCCGGCGAACGATTGGGCACAAAGAGGATGCTGAAATCGACGGCATCCAGCCCGGCCTGCTTGCCGATCTGCGCCCACTGGGCAATGCTCATCCTGCCATCAATGATATCATTGAAGAAGGAAACCGGAAGACAACTTAACTGCATGACAGGATCCTCCACAGGGTTATCAGGGCAGATAGCGAATCGGGTTCACGGCGCCGCCCTGGACCATAACCACGAAATGCAGGTGCGGCCCGGTGGATTGGCCCGTCGTGCCCATCTCGCCAATCTGCTGGCCGCGGGCGACCTTTTGGCCGGCTTTGACCAGCAGCTTCCGCATGTGCCCGTACCAGGTCACATAGCCGTCGCCGTGATTGATGAATACGGCATTGCCCAGGCTACCCTGCCAGCCGGCGGCGGTGACAACGCCTGCCGCCGCCGCCAGAATGGGCGTGCCAGCGTTGTTGGCGATATCGATGCCGTGGTGCGTGTCTTTGTTGAAATACTGGGTGATGACCCCGTGGGTCGGCCAGATGAATTTGCCGGGCTGGGCCTGCGCATTGGTCGTCACCAGGCCCAGCCTGGTATAGACCAGATGCGGCTCAAAGGGCTTGATGCCGCCCGGAATCATGATCGTCTGCCCCGCCTGCAGGCTCGAAGCTGCGGTCAGCTTGTTGGGCTCATAGTTGGTGATGGCATCGGGCGAAACCTGGAAGCGTGCGGCGACGGCCGCGATCGTATCGCCGGCTTTGACGGTGTACTGGGCGCCGGTCACGGGCAGGATCTTGAGCACCTGCCCAACGCTCAGCAGGTCGGGGTCCATCTCCAGCGGGTCATTGGCCCAGATGATCGTATCCTGGCTGACGTGGAATTTCTGGGCGATCAGGAAGACATTGTCGCCCTGCTCGACGGTATAGTCAATGACCTCAGTCCGGGGCGGGGTAGGGGTCGGTGAGGGGGGGGCTGCTACAGTGGCCGTGGCTGTGATTTCAGCCAGCGCACCCACGCCGAGGGCCATCTCCAGCGGGCCGCCGACGCCCAGGGCGATGGGGGCCTCTTTGGTGGCAGTAGCGGCAGGCTGGATCACTGCGGCGACCTGATTGCGCAGGCTCAGCCACTGGCGCCCCGCGCTGGCCTGGCCACGCACGCTGGCTTCGGCCGCCCAGTGGTGCGTTGTGGTGCCCAGATGAACGAGAGGAGGCTCCAGAGCGGCTTTGATGCACAAGAGCCCCAGCAAAGTGAGGGTTACGGGCAAGGCCCGCGCACCCCAGCGACGCAAGAAAAGCCGTGCTTGCTGCCCCTTCATAGAACTACGGTCCTCCCCCGTTGTGGGCCTGGATAGAATGCCTTCCGGTGATGGAGATCCTGCGGGGACGCTCCCTGGGGCATTGGGTGCCCTGACCGGTCAGGCTCCTGCGTTCTTTGCACTGCAAGCAGAGGCGCTACTGTGCAGATATCACCGCCCTTGGCAAATATCCGCACTGAGGCTGGAATGAACATGTTCCCATTCTATATCAAGCTCTGTTCTTTGGCAATATTCAGTTCTCCATCTCTCCATC
>DAOTVS010000298.1:0-17130 GCA_034436375.1 Anaerolineae bacterium
GGCATGTCCGGCCGCCCCGCGGGGCGGCCGGACATGCCTGACCCCTTTCCCGGGTTGAGGCCGGGCGGCAGCGTGGCAGAATGGCCGGCTGCAACCCGGGCGGCGGATACGCATCCAGGATGCACCCTCGGCTTTGCCTTGGGTGCTGCCAGGTTAGCCGGGCCCTCTGCTGCGCCGCCCGGCTTGAGGCCTGCAACCGGCTATTCGTAGCGCAGGGCCTGCACGATCTGCAGACGCGCAGCCTGCCGCGCCGGCACCAGGGCAGCCAGCACACCAAAGGTGAGCCCCACGATCACGGCCGAGATGATCCCGGCCAGGGGGAAAGAAAAGGCAACCGGGAACCCCATGACGGCGGTGCCACGGACGATGACATAAGCCAGGTAGAGCCCAGAGACCACACCGAAAACGGTGCCGAGGGCCGCCAGCAGCACCGCCTCGGAAATCACGATCCGCCGCACCTGCCGCCGTGTGGCGCCGATGGCCCGCAGCATGCCGATCTCACGCATGCGCTCGATGACCCCAATAGCCAGAGTGTTCAGCAGGGCGATCAGCGAGGGCACGGCCAGCACCGCGAGCACAACGTTCAAGATGCTCGTCATGGCCTGGAGCATGGGCTGGATCTCATCGCGCATCTCCTGGCCGGAGACGAGCCTGAACTGTGGATACTGCGCTGCAATGGCCTGGAGGCGCGGTCCGAGGACCTGCGGATCGGCCCCGGGCGCCCGCTTGATCTGGATGAAGACATCCTCCGTCTTGTCAAAGTCGGCGCGCAAGTTGGCCTGCGAGATGTAGACAGTGGCAATTTTGGCGTTGTAATAGTCGCCCGCGATGCCCACGACACGATATGTCTTCTCGCCCGCCGGGGTCGCCAGCTGCACCATATCGCCCACCTTGAGCTTCGCCTGGCTGGCGGCGATCCAGTTGACGATCACGCTTCTGCCGGCGGCCAGCTCCTTGTAGACGGTCGCTGGGTTACCCTGGGTCAGGTCCAGGCCCGACACCTCGGGGAACACGGCCGGGTCGATGCCCAACACCGAGGTGGTCTGCCCGGCGAGCTCTGTCTGGGCAAAGCGCATGGTGCTGACCGCCGCCACCCCCGGCAGGGCGCGCAACCTGTCGGCCAGGTCACGGTTGGCGCCCACATCGCTCCCCCACAGGCCAACGGAGGGCGGCACCAGCATATAGTCGCTGCCCAGGCTCTTCTCTGCCGCGCCCATAACAAAGGTCATCAGGCTGGCGATAGCCCCGCCGGCGGCGATGATGAGCGCCAAACCGACCATGGTGGTGCTGGCGGTAATCGCAGCCCGCCCGGGCTGGCGCACCATGTTGCCCCGGGCCAGGTCGCCCGTGCCCTCTCGCGCGTAGATCAGGGTCAGCAACCGGCCAAAGATTTGGGCGATCGGCCGCACCAGGAGCGGCGCGACGAGGACCAGGCCGACCAACAACAGCACCCCTCCCAGCGCGGTAAGGCTCAGGTCTCCGGAAACCAGGCTCAGTGCAGCCAGGACCAGCAGTGCGGCGCCAGCGATCGTTCCTTTGTTCAGGGCCGCCCGCTCCACCTCGGCAACACTTGGGCGGAGGGCTTCCAGGGGCGTCACCCGCGTGGCGCTGAGCGCTGGCAGCAGCCCCGCCAGCAGGGTCACGCCCACGCCCAGGAGCGCCGTCTCCAGCACCAGCCCTGTGCTGATCACCGGCCCGCTCATCTGAAGGTGCAAATACTGCTGCATCAGTGGCCCCATGGCGGCGATCATCGCGACGCTCAGGAAATAGCCCAGCGCCATCCCTACCAGGGTGCCGATGACGCCTTGCAGCAGCCCTTCAGTGAGGATGAGCCCCAGGATCGCGCCCCGACTGGCGCCGATGGCCCGCAGCATACCGATGTCGTGGCGCCGCTCGGCAATCACCGTCCGGAAGGTGTTCAGGATGATAAAGCCGCCCATGAAGAGCACCAGAAAGCCCAGTGCGCCAAAGACGGCCTGGCCCATCTGCAGCGCAGCATTGATCTGCCCGCCGCTGGCCAGCGCCCCCAGTTGATAGTCGGGGCCAATGGCGGCCTCGATGGTCTTCTCGATCGTTTCCCGCTGCTGAGGATCGGTCGTGTTCAGGTTGGCTTCGACCGTATTGATGCGGGCGGGCATGTCCAACAGCTTTTGCGCCTCAGTCAGGCTCACCAGGACCTCTTCATCGCCCGGCAGGGTGCGAGCAGGCAACAGGCCAACAATCCGCAGCTTGACTACGCCCTCGGTCGTTGGCAGGCGCAGGGTGTCGCCAACCTGGAGGTGCAGGGCGTCGGCCAGGCTGGTGGTGATGACAGCCGCATCGCTGTCATCGGGGCTCAGAAAGCGCCCCTGTTGCAGGGCATAGTTGTGTATCTCCTGGGCGGCGTGAGGATCGAGCCCGATGAGCGTGAGCGCTCCAATCTGGTTGTCGTGGCCGTAAAAGCCGGCCGGGATGTTGACGGTGCGCTGCAGCGAGCCTGCCGCTGCCCGCACGCCCGGGACGGCCTTGACCCGGTTCACCAGCGAAAGCTTGAACGACTCGTCCTGCTTCTGGCGGATGGTCACATCGGCCTGGCCAGAGGCGGCCAGCAGGTTGCCCTGGAAGGCCGCCAACATGGTCGGCAGTATGGTGTTGGTAGCGAAAATCACCAGCACACCAAACACCACGGCCAGCGTGGTGAGCGTGGTCCTCAGCTTGCGGCCCAGCAGATAGCGGGCCGCCAACGTGAGTTGCAGGTACATACGAGAACTCTCCGTCCTGATACCTTGCCAGCAGGCTTCTCGGGCTCACGCGAGCTCCAACCAGCTATCCCTTTGGCTCGATCGTCACCTTGGCGGTCATATTCCAGCGCAGGCGCGGGTCCTGCTTGTCCAGCTGGATGACCAGGGTGTAGACAATATCCCCCAGGTGATCCTCGCCGTAGCCCCGAATGTGCGCGACGTGCCCCGGCAGGTCCAGGTCTGGGATGGCGTCCAGGGTCACATGGACCGGGTCCCCTTCGTGGATGCTGACGATGTTGAGCTCGGTGAGGTTGGTTGTCTCCACCTGCCAGGCTGTCGTATCGGCCAGGCGCATGACGGGCGCGCCCGGCGCCACATACTGGCCTGCCTGCACGTCGAGGGTGGTGACGGTGCCGGAAAACGGCGCCGTCAGCCGGGCCGATTTGAGCTGCGCCGCCGCCAGGTCGCGCGCGGCTTGCGCTACGTCAACGGCGGCCTGTGCGCTGGCCAGCTCGGCGGCTGATGGCTGCAATTGAGCCAACTGGCTCTTGGCATTTTCTATGGCGGCCAGGGCCTGCTGCAACTGCGCCGCAGAGGGCTTGGTCCGGGCGTCGTAGATGGCCTGCGCCTTTTCATAGTCCAGCGTGGCCAGCTGCAGCTGCGCCCGCTGCGGCGTCGCCCCGTTGCCCGGGTAAGAGTCCCCGCCGATGCGGTCATAGGCGGCCTGAGCCTGCCCCAAAAGGGCCCTGGTCTTTTCGACATCGGCGCGCAGGGCGGCGATGTCGTCGGCGCTGGGATGCTGCAGGCTATCGTAGGCTGCCTGGGCGGCGGCGAGGTTCTGCTCGGCAGCGGCGCGCTCCTCCGCCGTAGGCCCCTGCTTGAGCTCTTGCAGTTTGGCCCGAGCCGCGGCCAGGTTGGCCTCGGCCTGGGTCAGCTGTAGCTCAAGCGTCTGCGTGTCGAGCTGGGCCAATAACTGGCCCGCGGCGACCTCATCGCCCAGGGCGACCGGCGCCTGGGTCACTACCCCGCCGAGGGGGAAGCTGAGGGCTACACCCCGCACAGGCACGACCTTGCCGTCTGCCACAATCTGGTCGGAAGCCGGCGCGAGCGCCGTCGGCCCCGGCGTGGCTGCCGCTTGCGGGGCGGCCTTGAGGCTGCACCCAACGCTCAGAAGCAACACACCGGCCATCAAGGCCAGGGAAACAATGACTGAAAGCTTACGACGCATCATGATGACCCTCCGGGGCTTGCCAGACCAAACCTGGGTAACACGCGCCATGGGCGCGTCTCTACGATGATGATTGCCAGACTGTGCGGCCCCCACGCTCTCAGCTATTCGCCTTGAGACGGCCGTTCACCCAATCAGTATTCTCTGCTCTCTGCGCGCCCAGGCGCGTCTCTTCCACAATACTGCCATCACGCAGGAAAACGATGCGGTCGGCATAGGCTGCGATACGCGGATCATGGGTCACCATGATGACGGCCCGCCCCCATTCGTCAGCCACCTGGCGCAACAGGGCCGCAATCTCATCCGAAGCTCGCCAGTCGAGGTTGCCGGTAGGCTCATCAGCCAGGATGAGCGCTGGCTCGGCTACCAGGGCACGGGCGATCGCTACCCGCTGCTGCTGCCCGCCAGAGAGCTGATCGGGCCGGCTCATGAGCCGCTCGCCCAGCCCAACCCTGCCCAGCCATTCCCGCGCTTTGTCTTTGGCCACGGCGGGGCGGGCGCCATCGAGGGTCAGCGGCAGGGCCGTGTTCTCGAGAGCATTGAGCACCGGAATCAGATTATAGGATTGGAAGATAAAGCCGATCTGCCGGCGGCGCATCGCGGCCAGCTCATCATCCTTGAGCTCAGCCAGCGATTGCCCGGCGATGATAACACGGCCCTCTGTCGGCTGGTCCAGCCCACCGAGCAGGTGCAGCAGCGTTGACTTGCCGCAGCCGCTGGGGCCCATCACCGCCACAAACTCACCCGCCGTCACACGCAAATCGACGTGATCGAGGGCGGTGACGGCCGTCTCACCCTGCCCGTAGATTTTGGTCAGCTTTTCCGTTTCGATCAGGGACATGGAAACTCCTAATCACGACTGGGTTTTCCGCGGCCGGCCCCTGGGCCTGGCCTGCGGCTCGGGCAGAGGTTGACGTTGCACCTCAGCCAACCGGGCCTCGGTAATATCCAACCAGCGCAGATCGGCTTCCAGGTGCATCTCTGCCTTGCTGAGCAAGAGTATCCTGGCCAGCTCGGTCTTGGGGTCCAATCTGTTGCGTTGCGCCATGACAGCATGGAGCTCGCGGTAGAGCTGGGAGCGCTGGATGTGAATCACCTGCCGCGGATCGGCTTCGCCCGAGATGAGGCAAAGCATGAGCTTGATGAAAAACTCGTCGCGCTGATGGTCACGCTCCACACCGCAGGTGAACCACTCCTGCAACGCTGCGCGGCCGGCGGGGGTGATAGCGTACACCCGCTTCTCGGGACCGGACTCTTGCTCGATTGCCTCAACGATCACCAGCCTGGCCTGCGCCAGCCGTTCCAGGGTGGTGTAGACCTGGGCCGGTTTCACATCCCAGTTCTGCTCTCCGCCCACGATGGCCTCAAAGGCCGCCCGCAGCTCATAACCATGCCGGGGGCGCCGCGCCAACAACCCCAACAACGCATGCCGGACGGACATCAGCCCCTCACAGCTCCGGTTATTGCCCCAGGCTCATCTGGCATGTGCCACTCCTCCTAGGGTCGTCCGGCTCTTGCAGGCCGGCGGACGGGAATCGGCTTGTGCAGAAGGTCTGGCAAGCGCCAGCCTTCTTGCTAAAATATACGACCAGTTACTAGATTTGTCAAAAGCGAGGGCGCTGCCCACTCTCCATTTGCGGGGTATGCCACCACTCTTGCAGGCAGGTCTGGGCGCCCGTTACGTCAGGGCAAGTCACTTCCCGCACTGGTTCTGGTGGGCGCTAGAGGCTGACGAGATACCAGGCTGCCAGCCACGTCAAAGCCAGTGCGGGAAGCCACTGGTCGCTTTGCACAGAAATCCGCACACTCTCGCCGTGCAGGCCCCCTCGGGCCGCCAGGGGCGTGCGGATTTCTGTGCAATCGCACTAGCGGGGCGAAGGGTCGTGGTAGCGGCGCCAGAGAGGGGAGGAGAGTTCCTCATAGGCGGCGTCGTAGCGGTCGAGGCCCCGGGCATACTCGGGGTCGAGGAGCGCCGCGCGGGCATTGCCGTCGGTAGGGTCGGGCTCGTGCCGGGCCAGCAGGCGGCGCAGTTCGGCATGATGGTCGCGCATGGGGCAAGGCGCCAACCAGTTGCCGTCTCGGGCGGCATAATCGCGCTGCCACTGGCGAATGCCGGCAAAGAATGGGTCCGCCCAGATGTCGTTCAGCGTACCGCCCTGCTCATACACGTGCTTGATGTTCACCGGTGAGTAGGGCAGGAATACACAGGGGCTCACGGCGCCGTTCCAATCGATAGACATATAGCCGCCGCCGTTGTAACGCCCAGCCGAGAGACACCCATCGGACACAGTGCCATGGTTCCAGAAATCGGCCAGCAGGATGCGACGCTGACGGACGATCTCCCACGAGCGACGCCACATCCAGGCGCGCTGCTCGGGGGTGGGCATCAGGTCCAGGGTGAACGCACGCCCGATGGGCATATAGTGGAAGATCCAGCCAAAGAGGGCGCCCTGCTTCTCGAACAGGAAGCTGATCAAATCATCCGCCAGGATCTCTTCTGCATTGTGGCGCGTGGCCGTGAGCGAAACACCGAACACCACGCCAGCGCGACGCAGTGCCGCCATGGCTGCCAGCACCCGGTCGAACACACCGGGCCCGCGCCGCGCGTCGGTACGCTCGCGCCAGCCCTCAAGAGAAATGGCCGGCATCAGGTTCCCCACGCGGGCCAGCCGCGCCGCCAAGGCGTTATCAATGAGCGTGCCGTTGGTATACATCATAAAGTAGCAGTCGGGGTGCCGCATCGCCATATCCAGCAGGTCGCGCCCGCCAGAGCGATAAGCCAGGGGCTCGCCCCCGCTGATGACAATGAAGCGCGCCCCCCAGAGGGTCCTGGCCTCGTCAATGATGCGGTCAAAGACCTCCCATTCCAGCTTCTCCGTTGTCGCGCCCGAGTCGGCATAGCAGCCGACGCAGCGCAGGTTGCACGTCTTGGTGGGGCTGATCAGGAGAAAGCCAGGGGGGTTGGTGCCGTACTGCGCATGGAAGCGGTTGACGGCGGTGTGATCGCCCCGCTCGAGCAGCACGCTCTGCAGCAGGACCTGGATGAGGCCGTGCAGCGCACTCGATGCCAGATTGCATTCAGTGAGCGCGCGCTCGATGGTACTTACCACTGCCAAAGACATGGCTACACGGTCGTCAACGGTGCCCGGGGGAAGTAGCCTGCCATCAGAGATTTGCGCCGGGTTGGAGCGCAACCAGGCCTCGACCCGGCTAACAGCCAGGCGGCGGAGCGGGCGGATGCGAGCGAGCCGTGGGCCGGCATGCGCCAACAGCGCTGTGGCGGCATGTAGAGCTGTTCTCTGCACTGAGTACGTGACCATCTCTCACCTCCGCAGCAGACCCTATGATCCGTTGCCATGCCTTGCCATGCGTATAGCCAGACAGTCAGCGGACCTGCAGTAAAGCACTGATGATCGCTCTGCCATAGAGCCGGCTTTATGGCGCTGGGATAGATAGAGCCTGTGGCCGCAGACGATGTAAGTTATGGGAAAACCGTTCCATACTTTATATGTACAACGGGTTATCGGGTTTGTCAACGTGGTGTGACTAGAGGCTTGCCTCCAAGATACACCAGCCAGTTCACGGCCAATAGCCTGCATCAGGGGCGCTCTGCCCTGGCGACCGGACTCTACGCTTCGCGCTACCCCGGTACAGGGCCTTTGGGGGTCAGGCATGTCCGCCCCCCCTCGTATCATATGTGTGTTGAGGCCGGGCGGCAGCGTGGCGGAATGGCTGGCTGCAACGCGGGCGGCGGATTTCGTGTTCCCAATCACCCTGAGGTATAATTGCATCCAAGTAGAGAGGGAGGCTTGCTTTGCTCGATATTCAGCGCCAGGAGGCCCTGCGGGCCCGCTATGCCGCCGAGCGTCCGGGGTATCGCCCAGCAAGCGCGGTGTACGACTCGCTCCTGCGGGCGCGCATCGGCCCCGATTCGGTCATCCTCGATGCCGGCTGCGGCCAAGCCGGGATCGTGGCGCGGGCGCGGGGGAGCGCGCGGGCGGCAGGAATTGACGTCACGTTCGAGGGCTTTCGCGATGCCGTGGACCTCTCGGACCTGGTGCGCGGCAACCTGGAAGCGCTGCCCTTTGCCGCTTCGAGCTTTACGCTCATTGCCTCGAGCTGGGTGTTCGAGCACCTGGAGCACCCCGAGCTGGCTTTCCGCGAGTTTGCCCGCGTACTGCGGCCGGGGGGGCAGTTGGTCTTTCTGACGCCCAACCGCCGCCATCCCCTCACCCTCTCCACCCATGCCATCCCCGATTGGGTGCAAAAGGGCCTGGTGCGGCGCTTTTACGGGCGCAAGGAGGTCTTTACCTTTCGTACCTACTACCGCGCCAACACCCGCCGCGACCTGGACCGCCTCCTTACCGCCGCCGGTTTTGCCTGCGAAGCGTTCCACCTGGTCGGCGACCCCACCTACCTGGCCTTTAACGAGCTGGGATACCGCCTGGGCTGCCTCTACGAGCACCTCACCAATGGCCGGGCGCTGCGGGGGCTGAAAGTGCACCTGGTGGCGGCCTACCGGCGTAATCCGTAATCCGTAATGCGTGATGCGTAAGGGGACTCGTTTGGGCAAGGAGTTGCATGATGCCACATCTACCCCACCTGCCTCATACTGTCATCGTGGCTCTCGCCTTCATCTGCCAGGGCGACTGCATTCTGCTCGTCCACAACCGGGACGTCCGCCAAGGATAGAGCGAGCAGTATTGGACCCTGCCCGGCGGCACCGTGGAACCTGGCGAATCGGTCGACCGGACCGCCGTGCGTGAGGTCAAGGAGGAAACGGGCCTCGACGTGCGCCTGCTTCGCCTGGTTGGCATCTACTCCCAGCCTGCGGATAGCGCTCTGGTGATCACCTTCGCGGCTCAGGTGGCAGGCGGCACGATCCTTGAATCGACCGGCGAGACGATTGCCTGCCGCTATTTCCCCTTGGACCAACTGCCCGCTCCCAGCCGCGGCCGCCTGCGCCAGCGCATTGAGGATTTTCGCCTCGGCCAGTTGCAGGCCGTGTGGCGCGCACAATGATATCTATACAATGGAAGGGTTGGGAGGGCGAGGCTCCTGCTGAGCCGCCTCTGTGACATGGTGAACCTGGCCATCGAACCGATCGTTGTCATGTCACAGCGGCGGCTGCTCAGAAGCTTGGCCATAGGGTGAGCAGGGTCCTTGCTGTATACTGCCCACTACAACTGGCCCTACAAGACCTTGCCGCACATGACGCCGCCTCACGATGGCCCTCGTAGTAACGGGCTTCAGCCGTTCAAGCTGCTCGAGCACACAAGACGTTAAGCGATGCTGCTCCAAGTGATAGGCCTGATCAGCCGGCTTGGGCGGCTGAAGCCCGCCACTACGACAGGAGCGTCAGGCCGCATCCACAGGACATTAGGCGCCATGGGCTACCCGGAATGACAGGGTAGTGGGGTGCCGGCCAAGCTTCTGGTCGCTGACAGGATCCCATGGATCCTGAGGCGCCCGGCAGGAGCTTCGCCCTCCCAACCCCTCTAGAGGTAGCCCGCGCCTGTGGCTGGCACGCAGAACACTATGCCGGCTTTGCTGCGTTCTGCACCTGCATGCGCTCCTATGGGTTGGGTGAGCTAACGGCTACTGGATTCTGATGCACGGCTCTGCCTACTCCAGGTTCGTGTGCCTCCTGCGCAGGTCCTCCGCCGTCTGGCCGGTGGCGGCCTGCAGGCGGGGCACGAGGGCATCGAAGAGGATCCACATCGCCTGCTCAAAGGCCGAGCCCATGGCCTGGCCGGAGCTGGCGCCCTCGGCCTGGGCCATGGTCTGCGCGGGCAGGCAGACGACGAGGCCGGCCAGGCGCGGCAGGGCCGCCTGCGGCTCTGCCGTCAGCATGGCGATGCGCGCGCCTGCCCCCTGCGCCACGCCCATGAGGGCCTCGGCGGTAGAGATGTAGCCCGGCCCGCAGCTCAGGAGGAACAGGTCGCCCGGCCCGACGGGCGGCGCGGTCACGTCGCCGACCACGGCAGCCGGTAAGCCCAGGTGCATGAGGCGCATGGCAAAGCTGCGCATGACCAGGCCCTCACGCCCGAGGCCGTAGATGGCGATACGGTGCGCACCAAGGATGGCGCTGCCCAGCGCCTCCACATCGCCCTCGTCGACGCCCTGCAGCACGCGGTCAATCTCGGCTGGGATGGCACCGACTGCCTCGAAGGGGGCATGCGCCCTCCCCCCTCACTCCGGTAACTCGATGAGCACCTTCACCGAGGTCGGCGGCATGGCCTTGGCGAACTCAAAGGCCCGGACGCTGTCCGCAAAGCTAAAGCGATCGGTGATGAGCGGTTTGAGGTCGACCTTGCCGCTCCCCACCAGCGCCAGCGCCCGCGGGTAGACGTGGGCATAGCGGAAGATGTGTTCCACCCGCGCCTCCTTGGCCTGGGCGGCGACAATGTCGTAGGAGACCGGCCCGCCCGGGATGCCGATGAACACCACCCGGCCGCCGGGGCACAGCGGCTGGAAGATGCCGGCGATGGCCGCACTCGCCCCTGAGGCCTCGAAGATGATATCGGCGCCCCAGCCATCGGTCAGCTCGGCGACGGCCTCGGCCAGGTTCTGGCGCGCCACATTGACCGGCGTGATAGATCCCAGAGATGCAGCCAGGTCGAGCTTGGGCTGCTGCACATCGCTGATGATCACCCGACTGCAGCCGCCGGCCAGCGCCGCCAGCGCGGTGACCATGCCGATCGTCCCCGCGCCGATGACCAGCGCCACGTCGCCCGGCCTGATCTGCGCTTTGGTTGCGGCGTGCATGCCTACTGCCAATGGCTCGATCAGGGCGCCCTCGCCATAACTGGCATTGGCGGGCAGCTTGAAGGTGAAATCGGCCGGGTGTACGACGGTCGGCCGTAACACGCCATGTATCGGCGGCGTAGCCCAAAAGCGCACGGCGGGGTCCAGGTTGTACAGGCCCAACCGCGCGGGCCGGCTGTGCGGGTCGGGGATGCCAGGCTCCATGCAGACGCGGTCGCCGACTTGCAGCTCCCTGACCTCGCGGCCAACCTCAACGATGGTGCCTGCGGCTTCGTGGCCCAACACCATCGGCTCGCGCACCACATAGGGACCGATCTGCCCGTGTTGGTAGTAATGGATGTCGGACCCGCAAATGCCCACGGCCCGGATGGCGATGCGCACGTCGCGCGGGCCGAGGGTCTCCTCGATAGCGATCTCGCGCAGGTTCAGGCGCCGGTCGGGTTCCAGTACCAGTGCTCGCATGATTTCCTCCTCTACGCACACTGCGGCGAAAGCGGGCCGCCGTCATTTCACCCTCTTGCGGATATTGTACGCTGCCGGCTGCCAATACCCAAAAGACATCGCAGTGATGGCTTGAGCCGTCCATCCTTATATGATGCTGGAGGACGAACGGTTGAGGCCGTCACTACGACCGCTAACCCCCAAAAAGGAAGGTGGCCATCCCCCTTTGCATTCCCCGCTTCACCATGCTAGAATAGCGGTCCGTTGGTTGTCTCTGTTAAGGAGAGCAAGAATCATGGAAGACCTGGAACAGAAACTCGCCCGGGCGCGCGAGGCGATCCGGAAGCTCGGCAGCGCCCTGGTTGCCTATTCCGGCGGGGTCGACAGCACCCTGCTGCTGGCCCTCTCTTTGGAAGTGTTGGGTCCGGAGAACGTGCTGGCCGTGACGGCACGCTCCGAAACGTACCCCCTCGAAGAGATGCGTGAGGCGGAAGAGATCGCCCATAGGCTCGGCGCGCGCCTGCGCTGGGTGGAATCGCGCGAGCTTGAGGACCCCCGCTTTACCGCCAATACCCCGGACCGCTGCTACTTTTGCAAGCAGGACCTCTTCCGCGACCTGTGGCGCGTCGCCGGTGAGGAGCAGCTCGCGGCGGTGGTCTATGGCGCCAATGCCGATGACCTGGGCGACCATCGCCCCGGCATGCGCGCCGCCAAAGAGGCCAAGGCCAGCGCGCCGCTGCTGGAGGCCGGCCTGACCAAGGAGGAGATCCGCGCCATCTCCAAGCGCATGGGGCTGCCGACGTGGGACAAGCCCGCTATGGCCTGCCTTTCCTCCCGCTTTCCCTACGGCACGCCGCTCACGCCCGCGGCCCTCAAGATGGTGGGCGCCGCCGAGGCCTTCATACGGCAGGAGATCGGCCTGCGCCAGTTCCGCGTGCGCCATCACGATCCGGTGGCCCGCCTCGAAGTGCCGCCCGAGGATTGGCCGCGCGTGCTGGAGAATCGTGAGCGCATTATCGCCCGGCTGCGTGAGTTGGGTTATCTCTTTGTGGCCCTCGACCTGGCCGGTTTCCGCAGTGGGAGCCTGAACGATGCCCTCAAACCCCGTGGATGAGCACGGCGCCAGCCACTTTGTGCGCCCCGATTTTGACCGTATCCGCCGCAAAGGCGTGCCCGAGGTCATCCTGGCTGACCGCAAGACTGTGGAAGACTCGCTGGCCATCGCCCGCCAGTTCCTGGAGCGGGAGGGCCGGGCCATTTTGAGCCGCGTGCCGGAGGCTCTGGAAGCGCGCTTGCGGCAGGATTTCGACGGCCAGGCCAGCCTGGAGTGGTACCCGGGTGCCCGTGCGGCCGTGCTGCGCGCCCCCGGCCAGCCCCGACCCGATACCGGCGGCCGCGTCGGCATCGTCAGCGCCGGCACCTCCGATATCCCCCGCGCCGAGGAGGCCGCCCTGGTGTGCCGCGAGATGGGCTGCCGGGTCTATACCGTCTACGATGTCGGTGTGGCCGGCCTGCACCGCCTGTTCGATCCTTTGGAGCGGCTGTTGAACGAGGACCAGGTCGACGTCATGATCGTGGCCGCGGGCATGGATGGTGCTCTGCCTTCCGTGGTCTCGGGGCTCGTGCCCGTGCCCGTCATTGGCCTGCCAACCTCGGTGGGCTATGGCCTGGGGGGTGGGGGCGTCACAGCGCTCCTCTCCATGCTGCAGACCTGCGCGCCCGGCCTCAGCGTCGTCAACATTGATAACGGCATCGGCGCCGGCGCGACGGCGGGGTTGATCGCCAATCGTGTCGCCGCTGCACGCCAGGCTCACACATAGGGCGTGAAACGTGAAACGTAAAACGTAAGGTCGTCTTGGTACGCCCTATGTAGCTTCGGTTAGCACCTGCGCGAGTAACTGCTGCAGCAATTGGCGCTCCGAAATGAGGGCTTTACGTTTTACGTTTTACGGATCACGAGTCGAGGTGAATTCATACATGACCATTCGTACTGCCTATTTCGACTGCTTCTCCGGCGCTTCCGGCGATATGCTGCTGGGGTCGCTCTTGGATGCGGGCCTGCCCCTGGCTGATCTCAAAGGGGCATTGCAAAGCCTGCCGATTCATGGCTGGGACGTGCAATTGGAGCCGGAGGTGCGCGAGGGGATCCGGGGTTCGCGGGCTGTGGTCACCTATGACGAGGCGCATCAGCCGCACCGTCACCTGCCCGATATCCTGGCGGTAATCGAGGCGGGCGCTCTGCCGGCAGCGGCCAAGGCCCAGGCGACGGCGGTTTTCTGGCGCCTGGCGCGGGCCGAGGCCAAGGTGCATGGCACCGAGCCAGAGCACGTGCACTTTCATGAGGTGGGCGCTATCGACTCGATCATCGACGTCGTGGGCGTGGTGACGGGGTTGCACCTATTGGGTGTGCAGGCCGTCTACGCCTCGACGTTGCCCCTGGGCGGGGGCACTGTCGAAACGGCACACGGCACGCTGCCCGTGCCAGCGCCTGCGACGCTCGAGGTGCTGGCCGAGGCCCATGTGCCCACGCGGCCCCACCCGGCCCAGGTGGAACTGCTGACGCCCACGGGGGCGGCCCTCCTGGCCGAGCTGGCCCGCTTCGAGCAGCCCTCGCTGCAGGTAGAGCGTGTGGGCTATGGCTTTGGCACGCGGCGGGTGCCGGCCGTCAACGCCGTGCGCCTGTGGCTGGGGCAGGCCGAGGCCCGGGCGCCCTGGCTGGAGGATGAGGTCGTGCTCCTGGAGTGCAATCTCGATAACACCACCGGCGAAACCCTGGGCTATGTGCAGGGGCGGCTGCTGGAGGCAGGGGCGCTCGACGTCTGGACCACACCCATCTACATGAAAAAGGGGCGGCCCGGGGTGCTGCTCTCCGTCCTGGCGCCGCCCGCGCTCGCTGGGGGTCTGAGTGAGCTGATCCTGCGCGAGACGCCCACCCTCGGCGTCCGTTATGATGTGCGCCGGCGCTATATCGCCGGGCGCCAGGTGCAGGAGGTGCAGACCCCCTGGGGCGCCGTGCGGGTCAAGGTCAAGCTGCTGGCGGGCGAGCCAGTGAGCGCCGCGCCCGAATATGAGGATTGCGCCCGCCTGGCGCGCGAGGCCGGTGTGCCCTGGCAGGAGGTCTATGCCTCCGCCCAGCGCACATGGGCTGAGGGGCAGCATTGAGCCCACGGCCTTCGGGGGCAGCCGGCCTACACGGGCCACCGGTCCATCTCTACAGGGTTGCCGTCCGGCTCAGCCCGCGGGGGAATCAAAAAGGGGCAGCTGCAAGAATGCATCTGCCCCTTCTGGCCCAACAACTGAGGAGTGATGGGAAGGCCTGTTGCCAGGGCCTCATCTCCCCGTCGCCTCCTTCGAGGCGACGGTTCTCTTTGGGCCATCGCCTCCTTCGAGGCGATGGCTTTCGTCTCGGCACCGCCTCCTTCGAGGCGGTGGTTGATCCCTGTGCTCCGCAAGAGCGGGCATCCTGTGTCCAGGCCACCGCACAGGTGAACTGGTCAGCGTAGCCCGCTGATGCGAAACGATTCCAGGCAGCGTCTGCGCGCCACCTTGGTGAAAAGGTGGTCCAGCCGCACCTTCCGGTACGGCTACCTTGTTACGACTTGGTCGCGGTTGTCTCAGCCCCTTGGGCGGCTGCTTCCTTTTTGGGGTTAGCCCACCGTCTTCAGGTAGCCCTGACTTCCGCGATCTGACGGGCTATCTGAGCAAGGCCCGGGAACGTATTCACCGCCGTAGTTCTGACCGGCGGTTACTAGCGACTCCGGCTTCATGCAGGCGGGTTGCAGCCTGCAATCCGAACTGAGGCCGGCTTTGGTGGGATCTGCTCCGCCTCGCGGCTTGGCATCCCATTGTACCGGCCATTGTAGCGTGTGTGTCGCCCAGGACATAAAGGCCATGCCGACTTGAGGTCATCCCCGCCTTCCTCCGGCTTTCGCCGGCAGTCTCGCCAGAAAGATCTAACTGGCGACAGGGGTTTCGCCCGTTGTGGGAGTGAACCCAACGCCTCACGGTACGAGCTGACGACAGCCATGCAGCACCTGTGCACGCTCCCGACAGGTTCTCTGTCGGGTCGTTCCGCTTTCGCTTCACTACCACGTGCATGTCAAGCCCTGGTAAGGTTCAACGTTTTGCGTCGGATTAAACCACACGCTCCGCCGCTTGTGCGGGCCCTCGCCAATTCCTTTGAGTTTCAGCCTTGCGGCCGTATTCCTTAGGCGGGATACTTGGCGTTAGCTTGGGCGCTGATGGGATCAACACCACCAACGCCGGGTATCCATCGTTTACAGCCAGGACTACCAGGGTATCTAATCCTGCTCGCTCCCCTGGCTTTCGCGCCTCAGCGTCGGGAACAGGATAGGAAGCTGCCTTCGCTATTGGTGTTCTTCCCGATATCCGCATTGCACTGCTACACCGGGAGTTCCACTTTCTCCTCCTGCCCTCAAGTGACACAGTATTGGGCGGCGTCTCTCGGTTGAGCCGAGAGATTTCACGCCCAACTTGTGTCACCGCCTACACGCTCTTTACGCCCAGTGAACCTGGATAACGCTTGCCTCCCACGTTTTGCCGCGGCTGCTGGCACGTGGTTTGCCGAGGCTTATTCCTGGGGTACTGTCCTCTCTCATCCCCCAGAAAAGAGGTTTACGATCCGCAGACCGTCGTCCCTCACGCGGCGTCGCTGCATCAGGGTTTCCCCCATTGTGCAAGATTCCCTACTGCTGGCCCCCTCAGGGACCTGGCCCTTGTCTCAGTGCCAGTGTGGCTGGCCGTCCTCTCAGACCAGCTACCCGTCATCGCCTTGGTAGGCCTTTACCCCACCAACAAGCTGATAGGCCGCGGGCCCCTCCCAAAGCGGCCGGAACTCTTCTCGCCAACAGCCTCACGGCCTTTGATCCACCGCCAAAGCGGTGGACCTCATGCGGTATTATCTGCCCGTTTGAGCAGCTATTCCCCACTTTGGGGTAGGTCACCCACGTGTTACGCACCCGTACGCCACTGACTGGTCCAACCTCTTCTCTCATCTCAAGCCCCGGGTGAGACAAAGCTCACCCGCTGCCCGTCTGGATCAGGGGTCGGATCAGTGCGTTCGACTTGCATGTATTATGCACGCCGCCAGCGTTAATCCTAGGCCAGGATCAAGCCCTCCGTCGCACCTCCCGACGTTTTCACCTCACGTCAGAAGGCAGGCCGGGCCATTACAGAACCTTCCCATCACTCTTCAGTTGTTAAGGCCGCGGGAATAGAAAAACCGCCAAGCTTTGTGCTTTGGCGGCAACATGCAGCGCCCGGCCGATGAGCCGGAGTGATCGGAGCATCAATGACAGTAGAGCGCGTACCTCTCCTTGCTGCATGTTGCAGCCAGCAAAACCGATTACGGGCACCGCCCCTCAACCATGAGCGCTGAGTAACACCTGCCCAAGGGACTGCATCGAGTTGACAGCCGCCATTGTACGACGGCCAGGGGGCGCTGTCAAGCCCTGTATGCGCACAAACAAGGCTGAATCGAAAAGGGGCAGACACTTTTAAGCATCTGCCCCTTCCTGACTGGCCATTGGCCCTTGAGCGAACGCAAGCAAAACGCCGTGGCTGTACCGCGGCGTTTTGCCTTTCGCGCTTAACAACTGAAGAGTGATGGGAAAGAACCAAGACGACTTGGGCCCGTTCAAAACTCATCACCTTACCGGTGACGATTGACCTCGAGAGCTCGACCGGCTGGCCCCGCAGGACCCCGGTCCGTCTCCCTAGAAAGGAGGTGATCCAGCCGCACCTTCCGGTACAGCTACCTTGTTACGACTTCGTCCCAGTCACCAACACCACCCTAAACAGCTGCCCCCTCTCGGTTAGCTCACCGTCTTTAGGTGTTGTCGGCTCCCATGACGTGACGGGCGGTGTGTACAAGGCCCGGGAACGTATTCACCGCTGTATGGCTGACCAGCGGTTACTAGCAACTCCGGCTTCATGCAGGCGGGTTGCAGCCTG
>DAOTVS010000299.1:0-7778 GCA_034436375.1 Anaerolineae bacterium
AAGCGGGTGATGCCGCGGATGCCCGCGTCGGTAAAGTCGCCGCCCTCCTCATAGGGCCCCAGGAAGAGCAGGTACAGGCGCAGCGTATCGGCCCCGTAGCGGTGGATGTACTCGTCGGGGTTGACCACGTTGCCGCGCGATTTGCTCATCTTGGCGCCATCTTTGATGATGAGCCCATGCAGGCGCAGCTTGCGAAAGGGCTCCTCGAAGGACAGGTAGCCCAGGTCGTGCAGCGCCAGGGTGATAAAACGCGCGTACAGGTGGTGCAGGGTGGAATGCTCGATGCCCCCGGCGTAGAGGTTCACGGGCAGCCACTTTTGCGTCAACCCCTCGCTAAAGGGCACATCCTGGTGAGTGGCCGAGGGGTAGCGCAGAAAGTACCAGCTCGAATCCAAAAAGGTATCGGAGACGTCCGTCTCTCTGCGGGCCGGGCCGCCACATTGGGGGCAGGTGGCGTTGACAAACTCGGGCACCGCCGCCAGGGGCGATGTGCCCATGCCTTTGGGGCGGAAATCGGCCATGTAGGGCAGGCGCACCGGCAGCTCTTCCTCGGGCACGGGCACGGTGCCGCAGCGCTGGCAGTAGAGGATGGGAATGGGCGGCCCCCAATAGCGCTGGCGTGAGATCAGCCAATCGCGCAGGCGATAGGTCACGGCCGACTTGCCCATGCCCCGCTCTTCCAGCCAACGGGTGATGGCGCCCTTGGCCTCGGTCGAGGGCATGCCGTCAAAGGGACCTGAGTTGACCATCGTGCCCTCACCGACGTAAGCCTCGCCCAACCCCTGGCCCCCCACCATCCCCCTCGCGGGGGGGGTGAGAGGGGAGGTGGAGACGGTGGAAGGTTGGTAGCCTGGCGGGGCCACGACTACACGGATGGGCAGCCCATGCAGCACGGCAAAGGCATAGTCGCGCACGTCGTGGGCCGGCACGGCCATGATGGCGCCCGTGCCGTAGGCCATCAGCACGTAATCCGCCACCCAGATGGGGATGCGCTCACCCGTCGCCGGGTTGACCGCCTCGGCCCCGGTGTAGACGCCTGTCTTTTCCCGCTCCGCCGCCAGGCGCTCCAGCTCGCGCTTGGCCCGCGCCTGCTCCACATAGGCGCGCACGGCAGGGGCCTGCTCGGGCGTGGCCAGCGCCTCCACCGCTGGGTGCTCGGGCGCCAGCACCAGGTAGGTGGCTCCAAAGAGCGTGTCGGGCCGGGTGGTGAATACGCTGATCTCCAGGTCTCTGGCGCCGGCCACGGTGAAGCGAATCTCGGCCCCCTCGCTGCGGCCGATCCAGTTGCGCTGCAGAGTCACGGTCGTGGCAGGGAAATCGGCCTTCTCATGGCCGGCCAGCAACCGGTCGGCATAGGCCGTGATGCGCAGAAACCATTGCTCCATATCGCGCTGCACCACCGCCGTGTCGCAGCGCTCGCACAGCCCGCCGATGACCTGCTCGTTGGCCAGCACCGTCAGGCACGACGGGCACCAGTTCACCGCTGCCTTGGCCCGATAGGCCAGCCCCGCCTTGTAGAGCTGTAGAAAGAGCCACTGGGTCCAGCGGTAATAGTCGGGGCGGGAGGTATCGACACAGTGCGACCAGTCAAAGATAGCGCCCAGCTCCTGCATCTGGCGCCGGTAACGCTCGGTGTTTTCGACCGTCAGCTCCATAGGGTGACGGCCTACGCGCAGGGCATGGTTCTCGGAGTGGATGCCGAAAGCGTCAAAGCCGATGGGCTGGAACACATCGTCGCCGCGCATGCGGCGGTAGCGGCCATAGGTATCGGCGCCCGAGTAGGTGTAGACATGGCCCACATGCAGCGCCTCAGCCGAGGGGTAGGGGAATTCCATCAGGTTATAGAACGGCCGCTGGGCGCGGTAGAGGTCCACGCCGTAGATCTCGCTTTCGGCCCAAATCCGCTGCCATTTGGGCTCGATCAGGCTGGGGTCATAGCGCTCGCGCTTCATGAGTTCTTCTCCTCTGCCGCCGGCTTGCCAGAGCGAAGGAACGGCAAGCCCGGCCATGCTGATCACCCGGTAGGATATCCTGCATTTCGCGGGCCAGGAGCAAAAGGCGGCGCTCGCGCGGTCGCTCGATATCTTACCGCCCAGGGAGAAGGCAGCGACGCTCCACGTGTGAGAGGGCTGTCAACGGATTTTGGGCACGGATTACACGGATTGCTTCCGCCGATGACAGGCGCAGTATGCTATCCATTATAATCGTCCTCAGTATCCTATGCCGGTGACCGGCTTGCGCGCTTCGCACTACCCCGGCACGGACCCTTTTGAGGGGATTTCTGGAGGGTTGGTGAGGTCTGCCTGCCGCAAAGCCTTGCGGCAGGCAGACCTCACCAACCCTCCAGAAATCCCCTCCTGGCAAGAGCCGGGCAGCAGCAGAGCAGATACCCGGCTGCCGCCAGGATTGCCGTTGGTCTGGATGTATTCACCCAGGGCGCCCCGGCCTATGAACCATGATATACTATGTGCAGAAGCGTGCTATCGTAAGGCCTGGTGACGCTGGTCGTGGCAGACACGACCTAGCCCCGGCTGCAATGCCGGTGGGACAGACTGAAATCGGCGCCCAGGGTGAGGCACGCTTTTGCTTTGCCCCCAAAACGCAAAAGAGCCCTTCGTCCTGGGGACGAAGAGCTCTCTCCGCGGTACCACCCCGCTTGACAGGGAAAGAAAAAAGAAGGTGGAGCTGAGGGGATTCGAACCCCTCACCCCCTCAATGCCATTGAGGTGCTCTACCAAATGAGCTACAGCCCCACGATGCGGATCCCTGCCCGCTTACAGCACGTAACGGGTGCGACCGGCAACGGCTAGGGCCTGCCGGGTTGGAAACCTGGCCTACGCTCCACGTTCACCGTTGCGACTCCCGGGCGAGTTCAGCCTTATTGGCGCTCCCTGTCGGCGCCGGCGCCCGGGTCTCACCTGGTTTGCTACCGTTTCAGCACCCTATCAGCGGGTCTACTTCACGGCGTCCGGGCTCTCTGCAGGGATGGCTTACTGCTCCCGTTCGTTGTCATTCCCTATAATGGTGGAGCTGAGGGGATTCGAACCCCTGGCCTCATCAGTGCGATTGACGCGCTCTACCAGCTGAGCTACAGCCCCGCCCGTTGTGAGTGGTATTATATACGAGTACTCCGGCCCTGTCAAATGCCATTTTCGCCCACCCCAGCTGGCTTGCCGGGTTGTGTGCCCCACGACCACCCGGCCATGAACCTTTGGAGGTTGCCGGGCAGCGGCGCAGTGTAATACCCGGCTGTCGGCGGGCATTTAGCGTCCCTGTACGTACAGTGCTACAATGGGCCATATGAGCTATATGCAGGCCTGACGGATTCCTCCCATGGAGTAAGCAGACATGGCAACCAAACTGACGGCATCGGTTGTCGGCGGCGGCGCCGGCGGGCGCTTGAGCATGGCCGCCCTGGCCCAGTCGGAGCGCTTTGAGCTGGTGGCTGCAGCAGACCTGAACCCGGCGGTGTGTGCGGCCCTGGCGGCCCAATACCCTGGCCTCCGCACCTTTCCCAGCCATACGGAGATGTTCGCTGCCTGCCCGACGGATGTGGTGTGTGTGAGCACCTACCCCCCCTCTCACGAAGCGGTGACGATGGATGCGCTCCAGCTGCCCCTGCAGGGCATCCTGGTCGAGAAGCCCCTTGGGCATACAGCCGCCTCTGGCCGGCGCATTTTGGAAGCGATCCGGCAGCGGAAGCTGCCCATGGCCGTACCGCACGGCCTGCTGACCAAAGCGGCGCCCCTGGAGATCATCGCGCGTGTGCGACGGGGCGAGATCGGCGAGCTCAAGTTGGTGGAGATCCAGTGCCGGAAGTGGGATATCATCAATGCCGGCATCCACTGGCTGAACTTTTTCATCGCGCTCACCGGCAACGCGGAGATGGATTACGTCATGGCCCTCTGTGAAGCCAGCACGCGCACCTACCGTGATGGCATGCAGGTCGAGACGACCGCTGTGACCTATGCGCAGACAAAGAGTGGCATCCGCGTCGTCATGAACACTGGCGACGAGGTGCTGGTCAATCGTCCGGGCAAGGAGACCCTCTTCCGGATCGTTGGCACGGCGGGGCAGATCGAGTTCTGGGGCTGGGATGATTCCTATTCTATCCAAAATGCCGAGTTCCCCCGGGGAGCGCTCTTCACCCCGCCCGAGCTGCCGGGTACGCGCCATCAGCGCCACCTGGAGGCGATGGCGGCCATGATCGATCGCGGCCAACCCGATTATACCATTCCTGAAAGCTCGCTGCTGGCCCTGGAAATGTGCGAGGGCGCCTATATCTCCAGCCGGCACCGCTGCAAGGTGACCTTCCCGGTCGATCAGTTCCAGCCACCGGCGGCGCCCGACTGGGACCCCGGCATGCCGTACAGCGGCGTTGGGGGTGGGCGCGACGGGCGCAAGCTCTAGCCCAGAGGAGGAGAACATGGAGACAATATCATTCGGCATCATCGGGGGCGGCTGGCGCGCGGAGTTCTATCTGCGCATTGCCCGGGCGTTGCCCGAGCGCTTCCATGTGGCCGGTATGCTCGTGCGCGATGCGGCCAAAGGGCGCTGCCTGGAACAGGCCTGGGGCATCCCCACGGTGCGCACGCTGGATGACCTGTTGGTGACGCCAGGGTTGCAGTTTATAGTCGTCTCGGTGCCGCGCTCGGCCTGCCCTTTATACCTGCGCCAGTTGGCGGCAAAGGATATGCCCGCGTTGGCCGAAACGCCCCCCGCGGCGGACCTCGACGGCCTGCTGGCGTTGTGCGACCTGATGGCGGCGGGAGCGCGCATCCAGGTCGCCGAACAATACTGCTTCCAGCCGCTCCATGCCGCCCGTCTGAGCATTGTCCGCTCTGGTAAGCTCGGCGCCGTCACCCAGGCGCAGGTTTCGGCGGCCCACGGCTACCACGGCGTCAGCCTGCTGCGCAACTTGCTGGGCATCGGCTTTGCGGAGGCGACCATCCGGGCGCGCGAGTTCTCGTCGCCCATCGTCGCCGGCCCCGACCGTGAGGGCCCCCCAACGACGGAAAAGATTATCCCCTCCAAACAGGTCATCGCCCAGCTCGATTTTGAGGGCAAGCTTGCTATCTATGATTTCACCGGCGACCAGTATTTTTCCTGGATCCGCTCGCCTCGTGTGCTCGTCCGTGGGGAACGGGGTGAGATCAACAACACCGAGGTCCGCTATCTCAAGGATTACCGGACGCCTATCGAGCTGCGGCTGCGGAGGGCGAATGCAGGTGAGGATGGTAACCTGGAGGGTTACTATCTAAAAGGGATCCTGGCCGGGGCCGATTGGATCTACCGCAACCCCTTTGCGCCCGCGCGCCTGACCGATGATGAGATTGCCGTGGCCACCTGCCTGGAAAAGATGGCGGCCTATGCAGCCGGCGGGCCCGATTTCTACAGCTTGGCCGAGGCTTCTCAGGATCACTATCTCAGCCTGCTGATTGATCAGGCGGTGCAGACGGGAGAGGCGGTCGTGGCCCGGCGCCAGCCCTGGGCCGACGCGTGAGGGAGCCGGGCGACATTCGTCACCCGGGTGTGTTTCCACCAGCCACACATCTTCCCCCTACCGCCGGTGTTTCTCATAGTAGCAACCGCCGCCATACTCCCCTGGCGGTGAGACCGATCTCGAGAGGTGATCCATGCAATCCAGCCTTTCCCGTGCCCGCCTGTCTTTGCGGGCGCCCAGCCGTGCGCTGCTTGTGATAGCCGGCGCCGCGGCCCTGGCGTTGGCAGCGCAGGTGCGCATTCCCCTGCCCTTTTCGCCTGTGCCCATCACTCTGCAGACGCTGGTCGTGCTGGCCCTGGCTGGGCTCCTGGGGCGAAGCAGCACATTGAGCGTGATCGCTTACCTGGCCCTGACCAATAGCTGGATGCGCTTGGCCGGGCCAACGGGCGGCTACCTTTTGGGCTTCCTGCTGGCGGCCTATGCAGCCGGCTGGCTCGCCGAAGGCGCGCATGCCCGGCCTCTGCGCCTCTTCCTGGCGCTGCTCCTGGGGCAGGCAGCCATCTATGCCTGTGGCCTGTTCTGGCTAAGCCGCTTTGTGCCTGCAGCAGCCCTCCTGCCCGCCGGCCTTTACCCCTTCCTGCCGGGCGACGCATGCAAGTTGGCGCTCAGCTTTCTCATCACCCTGCCGGCGCGGGGCGCCGGCTCTCGCCCCTGAATGGGTTCATCATCATGGAGAGGTGGAGCCGGCTGGCTTCGCCTCTCCATAGTTGCAAGTCAGGCTCGCAGCAGCATTTCCCGGCCGGTTTCTACCCACCGTAATAGATGCGATAGATCGCGTTCGCCCGGTCGTCCGAAACCAGCAGGCTCCCATCTGGCGCCTGGATCAGCCCCACTGGCCGGCCCCACGCTTGTTGATATACCAGCCAGCCACTGGCGAAATCCTCGACTTGGTTGACCTCCCCGTTGGCCAGGTGAATGCGCATGATCTTGTAACCCACGGGGTACTTGCGCTCCCAGGAGCCCATCGAGGCGACAAAGATATCGCCGTCATACTCCTGCGGGAATTGCCCTCCTGTGTACACGATGATCCCAGCCGGCATTGTTTGTGCCGGCAATGAGGCAAAGGGCCTGGGCACACCGTTGCAAGAGTCGGGGGCGCCCAGCTCAGGGTCGACAACATCTCCCGCATAGCAGTAGGGCCAGCCATAGTTGCCGCCCTGAGAGATGGCCTCGATGGTATCGGGCGGGGTGTCATCGCTCATGCGGTTTCGGTTACAATTGGTCGCCAGCAGTTGCCCTGTATCGGGGTACCAGGCGAGCCCTTGCACATCGCGCAGGCCTTTGGCGTAGATCTCGCCCCCGGTTCCGTCGGCATTGAAGCGCATGATGGTGGCTCGTCGCGAGTCGGCCTCCTCGCAGGCGTTACAGCTGGCGCCGATAGCCACATAGAGCTTATCATCGGGGCCAAAGCCGATCGCATGGGTCACAAAGCCGCTTCCTACCGGCAGGCCGGGCACCACCACTTCTGCCTCTCCCGCTGTCAGATTGCCCGGCTCATAACGGTAGCGCACGACCTGGTGCTCCTCTGCCACGTAGAGGTAATCGTCATGAAAGGCGATTCCCATAGGCTGGACGAGGCCACCGGCATAGACCGTCATCTGGTCCGCCTCGCCATTGTGGTCGTTGTCGGGCAAAGCTGCCACCTGGCCCTGACCGGGTAAAGAGACAAAAAGCACGCCATCGGGGCTGTAGGCCATGTCGGAAGCGCTCTCGACTCCTTTGGCATAGAGCCCTATCTTGAACCCCTGGGGCAGCGCGATGCCGTGGCCCAGCACGGCTGTGCTGGGCATGGGGGTTTTGCGCAGATTGTCGAGAGAGATGAAAGGAGTGGCCGTCGGCAGTGGCGTACACGTCGGTGTAGGGCTGGGAGGCAAGGGAGTCGCTGTGGGGGTGACGGTGGGGGAGGGCGATGGAAATTCGAAAGGAGAGAGCGCGGTAGCCGTACTATAGGGCAGCGCCGGCGTCGCAAAAGGGTCCAGCCCGGAAGACCAGTTCTCGGGCGGGATTGTGGCTGTTGCACAACTCAGCAAACCCAGCACAAGTGCGCATCCCAGGGCTATTCGCCAATACTGTCCTCGCGGCACTGTCCCTCCTTCCAACAATGGCCGTGCCCCTGCGGCCCGCCGTATTATGCACCTGGAAACTGAGGCCACACCGATTCCCATACCAGTTCCCCATGCCCGATTAGGCGTAACGCACGATGAAAACGTCCTT
This sequence comes from Anaerolineae bacterium, assembly GCA_034436375.1. Lineage (GTDB taxonomy): Bacteria > Chloroflexota > Anaerolineae > SpSt-313 > SpSt-313 > DAOTVS01. The sequence continues at coordinate 7,718 of DAOTVS010000299.1, forward strand.
CGGCTTCCGGGCGCCATGCTCCGCGCGCGGCCGGAACAGGCCTTTTGTAGGGTGTGGTGGG
>DAOTVS010000300.1:0-22170 GCA_034436375.1 Anaerolineae bacterium
TCCATCGAGTATGGGTCCTACATCATCGAGGCGCTGGAGACGGGTCGCCAGTTCCGTCTGAACGGCAACGTGCGCAACGACGGCATGATCGCCAACCTCCCCGCCGACTGCTGCGCCGAAGGTCCCATCTACGCCGACAAGCTGGGCCTGCACAAAACCATGGTCGGCAACCTCCCCTCTCAGTGCGCCGCGCTGAACCTGACCAACATCAACGTCCAGCGCTTGGCGGTCGAGGCGGCTATGAGTGGCGACCCGGAGCAGATCGTGTACGCCTGCGCCCTCGACCCGCTGACCGCGGCCACGCTCACGCTCAAGGAAATCCGCGAGATGGCGGCAGATATGCTCGAGGCCGAGAAGCAGTGGCTGCCCCAGTTCGAGGGCAAGACCATCCGGCCCACGCCCACCATCACCATCCCGAAGGATGTCAAGCGCGCCCACGTGCCCGTAGACCCCGCCCTGGCCATCTTGGCCCGCTTTGGCGAGCTGGCCAAGTAGATCCAGCGTAGAGGTGTAGAAGCGAAAGGGAGTGGGGTCGGTGTTGGCCAACACCGACCCCACTCCCTTCAGGAGCATGCCGGATGGCGGCGAAGCAGGTTACCCGGCGTAGATTTGCATCAGGAGAGAGACATGAAATAGAGCACAGCTTATCAGGCTGAGGACACGAGCCACGACCGCCTCCAGGCGAGTGAGCGGGGCCTGCGAGAGCTCAACCCCACGACGCCGGAGGCCCCTGATACTACAGGCGTGCTGGACAATAATGGCGCTGTTGTGAGAGCAGCTTTACTTTTCCTCTCTCATGTAGGCCTTGCCGAGAGCGGCGGGAGCGCCGATACGTTTGCTAAGGGCCTCCCACCAGGTCATGACGATGAGGACGAGGAGGGTCATGACATAGGGCAGCATATTGAGGAACGGCGCGGGGATAGTGGCGCCGGCCGCCTGCAGGCGAAATTGGACGGCGTTGATGCCGCCAAAGAGCACGGCGCCCAGCACGGCCCGGGCCGGGTTCCACATGGCAAAGATGACAAGGGCGATGACGATCCAGCCGCGGCCGCCAGTAATATTCTCCGCCCAGCCGGGCGTGTAGGCGAGTGAGAGGTGCGCCCCGCCCAGCGCCGCGAGCGCGCCGCCCAGGATGGTATAGGCATAGCGCACCCTGGAGACGTTCAGGCCCATAGCATCGGCCGTCTGCGGGTTTTCGCCCACGGCACGCAGGCTGAGGCCGGGACGCGTCTTGTAGAGATAGAACCAGGCGATGGGCACCAGCAGGTAGACGGCATAGGTCAGCACGTCCTGGGTAAAAACGGCCTCCAGCACGGGAATGTGGCCCAAAATGGGCAGGGCGATGGGCGCGATGCGCGGCCCGACCAGGCCGGTGAGGGCGCCACCCTCCGGTCCCAGGCGCTGGCCCAGGAAGCTGGAGAGGCCTGTGCCGAAGAGCGTCAGGCTGAGGCCGCTCACGACCTGATTGGCGCGCATGGTCACGGTGAGGAAGGCGTGCAGGGCCGCCATCAGTGCGCCCACAGCCACGGCTGCCAGGAGCGCCAGCAGCAGGCTCCCCGTATGAAAGGCCACGGCAAAGGCCGTCACGGCGCCCATGAGCATCATGCCCTCGATGCCCAGGTTGAGGATGCCCGAGCGCTCGGCATAGATCTCGCCTACCGCGGCATAGATGAGTGAAGTGCCCGCACGGAGGGTGATGGCGAGGATGGAAGTGATGAGTGCGATCATAACTCCACCTCCGGGGCTGTTGTAGGGGCCCGCCTGGGCTCGCGCACGATCTTGATCCTGTACTCGGTAAAGAGCGCGCCCGCCAGCATGGGGAAGAGGATCATGCCCTGCAGCACCACGCCCACGGCCGCCGGCAGGTGCATCATGATCTGCACCTGATCGCCGCCCACCAGCAGCCCGGCCATGAGGATGGCTACCACGAGCACAGCCAGCGGGTTGAGCTGCGCCATCCAGGCGACGATAATGGCAGTAAAGCCATAGCCGATAGAAAGGCCTTGCTGCAGCCGGTGTGAGATGCCCGTCACCTCGCAGGCGCCAGCCAGGCCGCTCAGCGCACCGGAAAGGAGGAGCGCCAGCACGATATTACGTGCGATGTTGATCCCCAGGTAGCGCGCCGCCGTCGGGTTTTCGCCGATGATGCGCAGCTCAAAGCCCCAGCGCGTGCGCTTGAGGATGAACCATAGCGCGATGGCCGCGATGATGGCAAAGACGAGCCCCAGGTGCGCCCGCCCGGCCAACCGGGGCAGCCAGGCTGCATCGGGGAAGGGGGCTGTGCCGGGGAATCCGTAGCCCTTTGGGTCACGCCAGGGGCCGTAAAAGAGATACTGAGAGAAGAGGATAGCGACATAATTGAGCATGAGCGTCGTCAGCGTCTCATCCACCCGCAGGTAGGCCTTGAGCAGGGCGGGCACGGCCGCCCAGAGCGCTCCTGCCGCTATCCCAGCCAGGATCACCGTCGGCAGGAGCAGGGTGGAGGGTATGATCCCGGCCCAGAAGAGGGCGATCCAGGCCGCTGCCACGCCGCCCAGGGTCAGCTGGCCCTCGGCGCCAATGTTCCAGAACTGCATGCGGAAGGCGATCGAAACCGCGAGCCCGGTGAGCATCAAGGGAATGGCCTTGACCAGCGTCTCGGTGAAATTGGGCCACGAGCCAAAAGCCCCGTCCAGCATCGCGGCGTAGGTCGCCAATGGGTTAGCCCCAGAGAGCCCCAACAGGAGCGACCCCCCCAGGAGCGCCAATGCGAAAGAGGCGATCGGCGCGAGAATGGTCGCCTGATAGGAGAGCGATTGGCGTTTTTCAAAAGTAATGCGCATAGCTATAACCTCAGGCGGGCCCGGCAGCCCCCGCCATCAGCAGGCCCAGCGTCTCGATGCCGGCCTGCGCTGCGGGCAGAATGCCCATGATGCGCCCCTCAAAGATCACGGCAATGCGGTCGGCGACGGCAAGGAGCTCCTCAAGATCCTCTGAAATGAGCAATATGGCCGTGCCCTTGGCCCGCTCGGCCAGGAGCATGCGGCGCACGGCCTCGGTGGCCCCGACGTCGAGCCCGCGGGTGGGGTGGACGGCGACCAAAAGGCCCCCGCAGGCCGTGATCTCGCGCGCCAGGATCGTTTTCTGCAGGTTGCCCCCGGAAAGGAATTTGACCTGGGTGTGAGGGCTGGGGGTGGCGATGCGGAAGGCGTCGATCATGCGGCGGGCAAAGTCTAGCATGGGCTTGGGCTGCAACACGCCCCGTGATGCGAGCGGCGACCGGCGGTAGCCCTTCATGGCCAGGTTCTCGGCCACGGCCATATTGCCCACCAATCCCATTTCCACCCGATCCTCTGGAATGTGGCTCACACCGGCCTGAATGAACTCCAGGGGGGAGAGGTTGGTCACATTGCGGCCCCGCAGGCGAATCTCGCCGCGGGTGGCCCTGCGCAGGCCGGTGATCGTCTCGGCCAGCTCACGCTGCCCATTACCAGCGACCCCCGCAATGCCCAGGATCTCGCCCTCGGCAATCTCAAAATCGATACCGCGCAATGCCGGCAGCCCCTTTTCGTTGCGGGCTTCCAACCCACGCACCGAGAGCACCACCTCGCCGGGCTGGCGCTCCTCGCGCTTCAGGTGGAAGAGCACCTCACGCCCCACCATCAGGCGCGCCAGCTCCTGGGGGCTGGTCTCTCGTGTGGCGCACTCGGCGACCAGGCGCCCCTGGCGCAGCACCATCACCCGCTGCGAATAGGCCATCACCTCTTCCATCTTGTGGGTGATGAATATGGCCGACTTGCCCTCGGCGGTCATGCGCTGGAGGATGGCAGCCAGCTCCTGCGCCTCCTGCGGCGTCAGCACCGCCGTCGGCTCGTCGAGGATAAGGATTTCGGCGCCGCGGTAGATTTGCTTCAGGATCTCTACCCGCTGCTGCTCGCCCACACTCAGTTGCCAGATGTAGGCCTTGGGATCAACCTGCAGGCTGTAATGCGCCGAAAGCTCGCGGATGCGGCGGGCAATCTGGTCCATATCGGGCACAAAAGGAAGGCCGCTGAGGCCCAGCACGATATTCTCGGCAACCGTCATTGGCTCCACGAGGCAGAAATTCTGGTGCACCATGCCGATGCCCAGAGCGGCAGCGTCGCGGGGTGAGTTGATGGCCACCTCGCGCCCGTGCACGGCGATGCGCCCCGCATCGGGGCGGTAGAGGCCCACGAGAATATTCATAAGGGTGCTCTTGCCCGCACCATTCTCGCCCAAAAGGGCCAGCACCTCGCCGGGGTAGAGCGCCAGGTCCACGTGATCGTTCGCGACCACGCCCGGGAAGCGCTTGCAAATGCCGTGCATCTCGAGGATGGGATGGCTTGTCTGTGCTTGTTCTTGGTCCATAAAGCCTCTATCGAGCTATCAGCGGTCAGCTATCAGCTTTCACCTTCATCCCCCATTTGGCGCTGGATACCGGTTCTGCGGTAGACCTGACACACCGAATTCCCTTATGGGAAGGTGATTGGCGAAAACTCGCCGGTTGCCTTGCCGCGTTTTGGGCTACGCAACCGTCCGGCTTTGGGCCTTGAGGGGTGTAGCAAGTGACCCGGCGTCTGCCCTTGTAAAGCCGGCTGGACTTTTTGCCAATAGATCGGCCTGCATTGCTCACCAGGGAATTCGGTGTGTCAGGTCTACCGTCGGGGATCGCTTCGATTCGCTCGCAATGACAAGCCCATGGGCCGTGCTCCAGGCGGAAAGGCTAATAGCTGATGCTCTTCACCAGAAGGGGGTGAGGATGACCGCCTCACCCCCTCTGCTGATACCACTACTGCTGGGCCGGGATGGTGCCGACCACACCCTCAACGAACCAGTTCATGTTGAGGATCTCGTCGTCGGTCATCTTCTGGCCTTCGGCCACCTTGACGGCGCCGCTCTGGTCCTTGATCGGGCCGTAGAAGACATCCCACTCGCCCGATTCAATCCTGGCCTGGGCCTTGGCGACGGCATCCCTGACATCCTGCGGCACCTTGGGGCTGAAATCGGCGAGGCCGACCACGCCGTCCTTCATGCCGCCCCAGTACTGATGGGTTTTCCAGGTGCCGTCGAGTGCGGCCTGCACCGTCTGGGTATAGTAGACGCCCCAGTTCCAGACGGGGCTGGTGAGAACGGTATCACCCACGAACTGGCGCATGTCCGAGTCGTAACCGATGCTCAGCTTGCCCCGCTCGGCCGCGGCCTTTTGCGGCTCGGTGCTATCCTGGTGCTGGGCGATGATATCGGCGCCCTGATCCAAAAGGGCCACCGCTGCCTCACGCTCCTTGACCGGGTCGTACCAGGTATTGGTCCAGACGATGCGCACTTGTGCCTTGGGGTTCACCGAGCGGACGCCCAGGGTGAAGGCGTTGCAGCCCCGAATGACTTCGGGGGTTGGGAAAGCGCCGACATAGCCGATGATGTTGCTCTGGGTCATCATGCCCGCCACGATACCCGAGAGGTAACGCGGCTGCTCGATCTTGCCAAAGTAGGTCGCCAGGTTAGGGGCCGTCTTGTAGCCGGAGCAGTGCTCAAAGATGACGTTGGGAAATTCCTTCGCCACTTCCACAGTCGGGTCCATATAGCCAAAGGAAGTGGTGAAGATCATGTTATAGCCCTTCTGGGCATAATCGCGAATGACGCGCGCTGCATCGGGGCCTTCGGGCACATTCTCGATGGTGGCGACTTGAACCTTGTCGCCAAACTGCTGCTCGACGGCCTTGCGGCCGCGGTCGTGCTCATAGGTCCAGCCCATATCGCCGGGCGGGCCAATGTATACAAAAGCGATCTTGAGCTGGCCGGTCGTGGCCGCCGGTGCGGCTGTGGCAGCGGCTTCCGTTGTGGCTGCAGGCGCAGTCGTTGCGACGGGCTCTGTCGTGGCAGCAGCCTTTGCGGCCGTAGGGGCGGCGGTCGTCGCAGCGGGCTGGGGGGCGCAAGCGGTAGCGAGCATGGCCAGCGTCAACCCCACTGTCACCATGATCAGAAGATGGCGTCTCACAGAGAATCTCCTCCTCTTGTTTACCAACAGGATGAATTGAGTGGAACGAGGCTTGCGTGGTCTTTTCCGGCGTACCTCCCTTGGGATTATAGAGCCAGTAAAGCAGCGTGCCCAGGGCAAGGGGGGCGTTTCGACTCTCAGGCGAGTTCTGACGGAGCGATGGCCGACTCCTGCTGAGCGCCGGGCGCTCGTCAGCATGCGCGTGAGGATCCATTGCCTGGGCGCGTCTGGCCAGCAGACGGGCCCCAGCTCATGAGTGGCGCCATTTTATGGAAGAAAGCAAGGGAGCCAAACAGCAGAGGCATCGCTTTGGAGCGTGGAGATGCGCACCGTCGCGCCGCTATAGGGTGCCGAGGGCTGGGCGTGCTCGCCAAGCGCCAAACCAGGCGCTACATTCGGTGTGCAATGGTCGCCTGGCCCACCAGATCGGCTTGTCGCTCCCGAACGCATCGCCTGACAAGCCAGCGCAAGATCAGGCCTCACTTCTCCCGAAGCGCCCGGATACACTCGCCAGCGCTGGCTGTAACGGCCCCCCCTCGATGGAGGGCCTGCACCCGATGATTGGGGTTAACGTGATAGAAGAATAACACAAATGAGCTTCTTTGTCAACGTTTTCACAAAGCGATGGGCAGACTGAAGCTGAAAGTACTGCCTGCGCCGACCTGGCTCTGCACCCAGATGCGCCCGCCGTGCGCCTCCACGAGCATCCTGGTGATATAGAGCCCGAGCCCCAGGCCCTCGCGCTCTTCCTCGCGCGCCTGAGGCGTGCGATAATAGCGCTCAAAGAGCCGGGCAAGGTCGCCCGGCTCGATGCCGGGGCCGCGATCGGTGATGGCCGTCACGACCTCTCCATCCCGTTCTTCCAGGGCAATGGTGATCTCAGTACCGGGCGTCGAGTACTTGAAGGCATTGGTGAGGAGGTTGAGCAGAATACGCTCCAGCCGGTCGGGGTCAGCGGAGACGGGGGGCAACCCGGCGGGCGCCTGCAGCCGGATGCGTGCGATGTCGAGGGTGCCGCGCAAGCGCTGCAGCAGGTCGGCGATATAGGCGTGCAGGTCGATTGCCTGGCGGCTGAGCACGAGTTGCCCAGATTCCAGGCGTGCCGAGTCGACCAGGTCCTGGATCATGCTATTCATGCGCCGGGCGCTGGTATCAATAGACTCGGCGCTGTTCTGGGCGAGTTGCTTTGGCCCCCCGCTGGCCAGATTGCGCTCCAAAAGTTGAGCCTGGGCCCGGATGATAGTCAGCGGCTGCCGCAGGTCGTGGGAGATGATGCGGGTGGTATCTTCGCGCTGCTGCTCACGGAGGGCCAACTCGGCGCCCATGCGGTTAAAGGCGTTGGCCAGGTCCTCCAGCTCGATGGGCCCTACCACGTCGGTGCGGCGGCTGAACTCGCCCTGCCCCACCTCCTGAGCGTGCTCGCGCAGGAGGCTGATGGGCCTCGTGAGGCTGAGGCTGGTGATCAGGGCGGCCGAGACGCCTATCGCAATGGCCAACAGAAGCCAGCCCAGGTCGCTGAGCAGGGTCCCTCGCACCGGCGCCAGGGCGACACTCTCTGGTACCGTGGCGCCAGAGACCCAGCCAAAGTTGCCTATCGGGGCAAAGCCGCCAATGCGCACCTCACGGTCCACAGGGGAGTAAAAGGTGCCCGCCGCATCCTGCCCGCTCAGCGCCTGCTTGACCAGCGACACATTCTGAAAGCCCGTGCGCTCTGCATTGGTGAGGGGAACCTCCGGATAGCGGTAGACCAGCGTCCCCGTCCTGTCCAGGATGAGGATGGTCCCCTGGCCGGCCCGCGCCACGGGTACCACCGTACCGAGGCGATCGGGGTTGATGGAGCCGATGACAATGCCCAACAGCTCGCGCGCTGGGTTGCGGATAGCGGTGGCCACCACAAAGGATAGCTGCCCGCTGACCTGCTCTACCCGCAGGTCGCTGATGGCCGTATCTTGCCCTGCCACGATCTGGCGAATGTAGGGGCGGTCGCTGAGGTCTGTGCCGATGGCTGAGGGGATGACGGCAGCGATGATGCGCCCGGCGGGATTGACCCAGGCAAAAAAGCGCACCGTGGGGTATTGCGCCGCAGCCAAGGCTAGCAGAGCGTTGGCCTCGGCCGTGGACTGCGCGGGCGGCGTGGTCAGTGTCGTGCCCAGGGTGTACTCCTGGTGCTCCAGGTCACTGATGTATGTATTGAAGGTATCGGCCACCGAGCGTGACAGCACCTGGTTGCCCTGCAGCAGCCCGGTGACACGGCTCTGGTAAAAGCTGTACGACAGAGTGCCCTGCACAACCAGGAGTGGGATGATGATGAGCAGGACCAAGAGCAACAGGATATCGCGCACACGGCGCAGGAAAAGGCCACGGATCCATCGGCGCGGTGCATCGATCAGGCGACGAAGGATCATTGGCCTAGGCCAGAGGCGGCGGCGCCGCCGGGCAGAGTCGCACGGAATCCCTGAGCATCATCCTGCTTACCGTGTCAGCCCCTCAGCCCGACGCGCTCACACTCAGGCGCCATGGCGCCCGGCGCCCCGGGGCTGATCAGGCACTGGTCCAATTGGTGCAGATCTTCAGTTGAGATCTCTTCCAGCCCCGCGATGCGCCGCAAGAGGTCTGGTGTGACCCCCAGGGTGCGGGCAATGCGCTCCATTACCCGCGGGTCATCGATGGGGAGCTGGTTCTCGATGCGGTTGATCGCATCGAGCGGCACATTGGCCTTTTGCGCCAGTTGCATCGAATTGAACCGACGCCCATATTTGTGCTCTTCCAGCCGGAAGATGAGATCGTTGGTCTCATGCTCGGAAAGATGTTGCATCATCAGATCCAACCTCCCTGCTGCAGTGGCTCCAGCAGTGATACCCCTTGCCTTTCGGCCTCCTGCTCGTCTTTCCGAAGCGCCTGCATCACTTGCTTCTCGGCCTGGTTTTCCTCGTGCTCGTCGAGCGAGATACCCAGCTCCCTGCCGACATCGGTGCGCGCCCCAACGAGGAGCACCTGTGTGTATTGATAGTCCATATAGTCGGTCGGGTCGACTGGGATCCACCCGTGGCCGTCGAATTTGCGCAGCTCTGGCGGGTAGGCCGGTTGTTCGCTGATCTGGATTTCTGAGGGGGCATAGGGGTCCTTGACGGAGATGATATAGCTTGCCTCAGGCAAAACCTGCAATTCCTTTTGTACCTCGCCCCCACGCTTGGGTTGGATCAGGTGATAAGCCAGATGCGTGTGACCCTGGTGCCTGGCGATCGCATAACGCCCCTCGCCGGCCACGCGCGCCCAGGGGCGCTTCCTTTGGCCGGGGGGGTGTGGCGCTGCGACATCCTTTTCCAGGCTGTCCAGCACAGCCGTTGGGTCCTGGGCCACATCCTGCACAAAGGCCCAGTCGCGCTCCTCCGGCAGCGCTTTGCCCGGCACAATCGCAGGAAGGGCGCCGTGAGCGACATTGAAGAGGCGGTTACGGTGACGGCGCTGGTCGTCGGGCAAGAGCATAAAGTAGACCCGCTCAAGGTCCTCGGGACTTGAGGGGTGCTCTACAGCCTCTTTGGGCCGGTAGAAGAAGAGGATATTGCCCTTTTCCAGGATGGAGACATTGGTCTTTTGTTCTTGATCGGGCATCGCTCAGCCTCCCATTGGCTAGACTGAGCTTATATCCAGCAAATAGTGTGCCTTGTGAACGCCCACCCGTGCAGGAATCCCTCAGGACCTGTGAGCGCCGACAACGGTCAGGAGCTGCACTAACTCAAAGGGCTTGGCCAGGTAGCCTGCGGCGCCGACCTCCTCTGCCACGGCAAGCCCGTTGCGTGTGGCAGAGAGGACGATAATCGGCGCGTGGGGGCCCGGCAACTGGTGGTAGGTGCGCGCAAACGCCCAGCCATCCATAATCGGCATGCGCATATCGAGCAAAATCAGGTCAGGTGGGGTAGCAGCGGCAATCTGGAGGGCTTGCACGCCCTGGGCAGCGGTCATGACCTCGTAACCCTCATCTTCGAGCGCCATCGCGACAAGCTCGCGGATGCTGTCATCATCATCAACAATCAGGATGCGCACATGACTGCTCCTATAGGGCACCACTGTCGTCGCCCTGAGCGAGACCGCTGGGCAGAGTGACGACGAAGTAAGAGCCGCCATCTGGGGGCGCCTGCAGCTCGATGGTCCCCCCATGCAGCTCGACAATGTGGCGTGAGATGTACAGGCCCAACCCCATGCCACCATAGCCCGCATGAGCCTGTACAAAACGGTCGAAAACGCGCTCGCGGTCGGCCGGGGGCACGCCGATGCCGTGGTCGCGCACAGCCAGGCGCACCGAATCCGGTGAAGGCGCTGAGACCTCAACCTCGATGGGGCCGCCCGCAGGGCTGTATTTGACGGCATTGACCATCAGGTTGACGGCGACCTGCTCGATGCGCAGGGGGTCCAGCAACGCAGGCACCGGGGTGGGCGCCAGCAAAGTGATGGTGTGACGGGTCGTACCTGCCTGTACAACGGCGACAGCGCCCTTGATCAGGGCAGCCAGATCCACGAGCTCTGGCTCCAGTTGCAGGCGCCCCCCCTGGATGCGTGAGATATCGAGCAGCTGGGCCACCAGCCGCGATAGCTTGTCGGATTGCTGATCGATCTCCACCAGCGCCCGGCGCAGGCGCTGCGGCTCCACCGTACCGGCCGTATCCAACCGGCGGATGGTCAGCTCGGCAAAGCCACGCAGGCTGGTGACGGGCGTCTTGAGCTCGTGCGCCGCTACGGAAAGGAACTCATCGCGGAAGCGGATCGCTTCCTGCGCCTCGCGGTAGAGCAGCGCATTCTCTACGGCCAGGGCCGCCCGGTGCGCCAGGTCCCTGGCCAGGGTCAGGTCAGCGAGACCATAATGCAGATCCGGCCGGGCCGACATCAGCAAGAACACCCCGAGTGTACGGCCATGCGCCACCAGTGGCACGATCAGTGCGGAGCCATAGCCCACCTTCTGGATCGTCTCCCGGATCTCAACCGGGGTGATCTCGGCGAGCTGATCATCGCGGATCTCTTCGTAGAGGCGGGCCTGCCCCGTCTCCAGGGCGGTGTGCAGCGGATGGCGCTCGTGGCTCAGAGGGTAGCGGGCGGCGATCTCGCGCAGCAAGGCCTCCTTGGCCGGGTCGGCATGCACGGCAGCGATCAGGCGGGGGGTGTTCCTCTCTTCCGTGATCTCGACGACGCACCAATCGCCCAGCCTGGGCACGGCATATTGCGCCAGGCTCTGCAGGCTGGCCTCGGCATCGAGCGAGCTGGCCAGCAGCCGGCTGGCCTCGGCCAGGAGGGCGGCGCGTCGCTCGGCCATCTCGGCCTGGGCGCGAGCCTGGCTCTCGGCCTCGTAGAGGTGCGCCCGGTAGAGCGCCTGTGCGCCCAGGCGGGCGAGCGCCTGCACAAAGCTGATATCCTCTTCCGCAAAGCGCCGTGGCTCCTCAAAGCTGAGGAGGATAGCGCCCAGCACATGCCCTTCGGTTATCACCGGAAACGCCGCGCGGGCCCCGCTTGGGGCCTGGTTGGTGGCCAGCTGCGGATAGTGCATCTCCAGATCGGCCGGGCTTTCCAGCAGCACAGGCCGCCGGGTGCGGGCCGCTTCGGCCATCGGTGCATTGGCGGTAAGGGCGATGCGCTGGCGTAGAGCCTGCACCTCTGGAGCATAGCCGATGGACTGCAGAACCTCGAGCCATTGCCCGTCCTTGCTCAACACCGAGGTGCTGCCCGCAGAGGCGTCGAGGGCGGCCATACTTTGCTCTACAATGATCTCGGCCACCCTGGCGGGCGTGGCCGCCTGCGAAAGGGCAGCCGTCACCGCCTGCAGGCGCCGGGTGCGGTCAGTAGCGCGCTCTCGCTCGGTGATATCATGCCAGGTAGCCACCGCCCCTGTGATCTGGTTGTCCCGCAAGAGGGGCGCCGCCGAAATGAGGATCGTCCGGTCATGCCCCTGGCCATCCACAAGGCGGAAGCGCTCTCCCAGCACCGTCTCGCCCCTCAGGGCGCGGGTGGAAGGGAGATCCTCGACTTGGGCTGGCCGGCCGTTGCTGGTGCGGATGTGCAGCCGCTTGAGGCTCTGGCGCCGATCGACGTCTGCCGGGCCCAGACCATAGATTCTTGCCGCTGCCGGGTTGGCCCGCTGCAGCGCGCCTGCAGCATCGTAGATGATGACCGCTTCAGCCAGCGAGCTAAAGATAGCATCGAGCTCACTGGCGCGGGCACGCGCCTCATCGGCCAGCTTTTCGTTCAATGCGCTGGCGGCAGCCAGTTGCTCGTTGCTGTGCTGCAGCTCAGAGAGCAAGTAGGCCTGGCGTTCTTCCCGCAGGCTGATCTCCGTAGCCATATGGTTGAGGGTGGCTGCCAGGTCCTCTACCTCTACCAGGCCTTGCACTTGGGCGCGGCGGCTCATCTCGCCCCGGCCGATGGCGGCGGCGATTTGCTGCAGGTGGCGGATGGGCCGGCTGATGCGATGCCCGACCTGCACCGCTGCCAGCACGGCTACACTGGCCACCAACAGAAAGAGCCCGAAATCGCGCAGCAGCCCTTCCGTCGCGGGCGCTACGGCTTCACCGGTCGGCTGGCTCGCTACAGCCACCCAGCCCATGGGCTCAACAGGCGTCAGGCCTGCCAGGCGCTCCTGCCCGTCAGAGGTAAAGGCCCCCGTCGTTTCCCGCCCGGCCAGGGCCTCTGCCAGCAGGGGCATACTATGGAGCCAGTTGCGGTCCTCCCAGCTCATTTCGATTTCCGGGAAGTGGTATACGCCGTGGCCCTGGCGGTCGGCAATGGCAATGGCGCCGCCGCCGGCCCGCATGACCAGCAACGCTTTGCCCAGGCGTGTGGGGTCGACTGTGGCCAGCAGAATGCCCTGCAGCCCGCCCTGCCGGCTGCGCACGCCGCGTGCGATAATAAAGATCGGCTGGCCGGAGGTCTGATCCGGCAGCAGGTCGCTGACGACCCAATCGCGCCCCGCTATGATTCCCCGAATATAGGACTGCTGGCTGAGGTCGGCTCTCTCATATCCGGATTCGGTATCGGCGAAGATGTAGCCCTGTGCGTCAACCCAGGCAAAGCTGTGGATGGCAGGGTACTCTTGTGTGGCCCCGGCCAACAGGCGCTCAAGCCCCGCCTGCGATAACGCGGGATCGCTGATGACGGCCTGCCCCAGGGCCTGCTCCTGGTGCAAGATGTCCTCGACATAGGCGTTCAAGGCAGTAGCGACGGCGCGCGCTATCTCCAGGTTGTTCTGCAGCGTATTGGCTCGCTGGGCCTGATAGCGCGCTATATTGACGGCCGCCTGCACCAGGATGAGCGGCGTGACTATGGTCAGTGCGAGCACGACCAGGGTACCGCGCACGCTGCGCGTCAGAAAACGGTAGCCTTGAGCAATCAGTTGCTGCAGGGATGTCCTTTTCCTGCTTGGCGCGCTCGACAATCCCTTGCCCATCCGCTGCAAGCCTTTCGCCATATGCTGTGGCACTGCAGACAATCCGCCGGGTTACGTGGCCCACGGGGCCATCCCTACGACGCTGCTGCCTGTAACGCCAAGTTCCCCAGAGCCGGCTGCCAGGCCATGCGGCGGCACATTCACCGTGCAGGCGCCGATCGTGTGCACTGGCCTCTCCCAAGGCTCGGTGAAGCGGGCTTGATAGGGTGCGAGTCCGTCATCCATTTCCTGCATCGCTGCATGGTCTCCGCGTCGTGGCGACGCAGCCAGAACCAGCGCACCGTGACCCGGCGCCTGCTGGGCAAGGGGAGTGTTCTGCGTGGAAACCTGGCAAGAACTGCGGGCAATGTGCGTAATATAATACGCGCATGCCGGCAAGTCAAATAGTGGTTCAGGGGCGGGGCAGCGAGAAGTAGAAAGTGCTTCCTTTGCCCAGCTCGCTCTGTACCCACATCTCACCGCCGTGGGCCTCGATGATGGAGCGGGAGATAAAGAGCCCCAGGCCCACGCCCTTGACCTCGCGCCCGCCGGCCTGGCGCACGCGGTGGAAGGGCAGGAAGAGGGTGGCGATATCCTCCCTGGCAATGCCGGCGCCCTGGTCGCTCACCGAGACAATCGCCCGGTCTCGCTCGGCCATCAGATGGGTGGTGATATCGGTATTGGGGGCCGAGAACTTGGCCGCATTGCTGAGCAGGTTGCGCAGCACCTGCTCGATGCGCCCGGGGTCGGCATGCAGGATCACCGGCTCCTCGGGCAGCTCCAGGCGGAAGCGGTGATCTGGGGCGAGGGTAGCCATCTGGGCGATGGTGTTGCGGATGATCTCCGACAGATTGACCTCTTTGATGGAGAGGGCCAGGCGCCCTGCTTCGGCACGCGAGGCCTCCAGCAGGTCCTCGACCAGGGCATTCACGCGCTTGGTCTGGTCCACGATCACCCCCAGGCGCTTCTCCAGGTCTTCGGGCGGCCTGCCCCGCCCGGCCTGGCGCTGCAGGAGCTGGGCATAGCCGAGCACCGAGGTGAGGGGGCTGCGTAGCTCATGGCTCACCATCGAGAGGAACTCGGCGCGCATGCGCTCCAGCTCGCGGATATAGGTGATATCGCGGTAGACGACCACGGCCCCCTCGATAGCGTGATCGGTCTGGAGCGGCACGGCCGAGACGAGCAGGTGCCGCGGCGCGCCAGAGGGAGTGGGCATATCCTCCTCCAGATTGTCCAGGCGCTCGCCGCGCAATGCCCGGCTGGCGCCCGTCTGCTCGGGGGCGAACGGGCGCCCGTTCGGCTCCATCAGCCCTGCCTTGCCGACCAGTTCGGAGATGGAATCGCCCAGGCGCACGCCGCGCCAGCCCAGCAGCTCATTCGCAGAGGCGTTCATGAGCACGAGCCGCCCCTCACGATCATAGACGAGCACGGCCTCGGCCATGCGGTCAAAGACAGCGTTGAGGCGCTGGCGCCAGGTGCGCGTCTCCTCGCGCTGGCGGGCGCTATCAATCGCCGTCGCGGCCTGCTCGGCTATCGTGAGCAAAAAGCTCAGGTCTTGGGAAGCCGCAGGCGTGACGGCGGCGCCCAGCAGCCCGAGGCTGCGCCCCCCCAGGCTGATAGGCACCATGATCACGGCCTCATTATCCGCAGCGAGCGCCCCCAGCACGGGGTCGGCAGGATTAATCTGGCCTGGCTGGAGCGTGACCGGGTGCTCACCCCGGGCAGCGGTGCAGGCCAGGCTCAGATCGCCGCCGCAGCCCAGCCCCGCCAGATCTTCGGCGTGCTCGCCCCGCGAAACGACCGTGTGCAGTACATCCGCTTCCTCAAGCATGACCCACGAGGTGACGGCGTCAAAAGCAATGATGGCCATATTGGCGATGACGGCCAGGACCTCTTCCAGGGGCAACAGGGCGGCGGTGGCGCGCAGGATCTCGCGCACCGCCAGGAGCTGCAGTTCCTCCCGCGTTCGCCGGGCCAGTCGCACATCAGCCATTGCTTGCCGATTCCTCCAACCTCTGCTCCAGGAATGTTCGCAGTGCCTCTCATCCTGCCCCTCTCCCCTATGGGGGAGAGGGGCAGGATGAGGGAAACCTGGGTCAGCCGTTGCAGTATCAGGCGCGAACCGGCTCTCTCTTCCGCTCCGCGGCCTCTTCCCCCGCGCCGCCCCGCGTGGCGACCCCCAGCACGCCGATCTGCCCCAAAGGCGCGCCGATGGCGATGCGCGGCGGCTCAATGATCAGCTCGCGCAGGTGGTGGTCGTGGCGGCTGCCCCTCATCTTCAGCACCCCTACGGCCCGTTTGATCTCGTCCGCGACCTCCACATAGCGCACAAAGATCACATTATCCGAGACGAACGACACATTTTCGGCGCTGATCTCCAGCGCGGCAAAGGGGGTGGGCACCTCGGAGGTCATAAAGATAGAGATGCCCTGGCGCTTGAAATAGTCGTTGATGCCCCACAGGTAACTCTGGTACCTGGCCCGGTCGGGCACGGCCGCACTGAACGCAGTGACACTGTCGACGGCGACGATCTTGGCCTTGAGCTGCCGGGCCCGCTCCTGGATCACATAGGCGTGCCGGTCGATATCCAGCTCCGAAGGGGAGACGTGATAGATATCGAGCAACCCCTGTCGCATCAGATCTTCGAGGCCCCAGCCGAATGCCTCGACGTTGCGGGCCATCTGCTTCGGGCTCTCCTCAAAGGTCACCAACAGGCCGGGCAGGCCGCGGCGCGCGCCTTCGATCAGGAAACTGAGGGCCAGCAGGCTCTTGCCGGCCCCGGTGCCGCCGCTGATGAGGGTCGAGGTCCCTTCGTAGGGCCCTCCGCCCAGCATCTCATCCATGCCCGCGATGGCCGAGCCCAGGCGCTGGCCGGGGAATCGGTATTCGCCCACCACCTGTGGCGCTATGCGCGGGTAGACGGCGATGCCATGAGAGTTGATCGTGAAGAAATGCTCGCCAGCAAAGTAGCCGGTGCCGCGCATCTTCATGACCCGCAGGAAGCGCTTTTGCTTCTCGGCCTCCTCGGTGCCGTAGAGGTAGATGATGCCGTCGGCGATGGCGAACTCGGGCCCCTCGCGCACATCGTCGGCCGTGTACTCACCCACCAGGAGGGCGTTCACCTCCCAGGTTGAAAGGTGGATGGCGATGTCGGACGTGAAATCGCGGAACTGCAGGGGGTCGCGGATGGTGTCGCGCAGCGCCTTGAAGCTGTCGATGACCACGATCTCGGGCCGGTGCTCGCGCACCATCTGGTCCAGCGCATCCAGCAGCCGGGCCGGCCCGCCTTCGCGCAGGGGAGTGCCCAGGTCGCCATAGATCACCCTGTCGCCAAAAAGGGTGGGGTCGAAAAAGTCAAAGCCCTGCAGGAAACGCAGCACCTTGATGGGCGGCTCGGAGATAGTGCTGAGGTAGAGGCTCTTCAGCCCCTGGCGGGCATTGGCAAAAAGGCATTGCTCGCTCAGGATCGTCTTGCCGGTGCCGGGCAGCCCGGCCACAAAGACCACCGCATAGCGGGGGATGCCTCCATCCAGGATCTCGTCGAGCTGCGGGATGCCCGTGGTCAGACGGTCCATCATGCTCGGTTCCTCTCTCGTTGCTGTCATGGCGCTTTCGCCCCCTCAGCCGCCGCTGCTTCCTGGGCCTGCCGTGCCTTGATCTCTTGCGCCAGCCGGTCGGCCATCTCTTTGCCCAGCAGGCGGGCCAGGATGAGCAGGAGGCCTGTGGTCAGGTCGCTGAACGCAGCAGCGATATCACCCTCGGGCCGGTTGGCGTAGGCCCTTTCCATCTCGTTGTAGGAGAGGCCCGCATCGGTCTGCTCGATGAGGGACAGCTCGGGGTGGGCCTGTGCGGCTTCATAGATGGCGCGCTCGAGGAGCACATTCACGGTGTGAATGCCGATGGCGCGGATCATCCTCTCACGCAGGTCGTTCAGCCTGGCCTCGTAAGGGGCAAGCTTTTCTGAGGCCTGTTGCATGGGCACATACACCTCCACAATGGTTACCGATGGCCGGCTGCTGGAAGGGCTCAGCATGAATCATACCACTATCTGCCATTCCGGTGTTTCCATACCTGGCTTTTCCGTATCTGATATCCTGGCGCGCGCGGGTACGCCCCTTGCTCTACAGAGCGAAGTCTGGAACGCATTGCAGACTGCGGGAGATCCCTCTGATGCATGGCTTACTCGCGTGGCTCAGACGGAACTGGCTGCTATTGCTGGTGCTCGTGGCTTTCGCCGCGCTGGTGGCCGGCAACCGCCGCGAGCTCACCCTCTTCGTGGCTACCCTGCGCCGCGGCCAGGGCCAATGGATCGCCGCTGCCGCTGGTCTGCAGGCCGTCTACTTTCTGCTCTATTCGCTGCTGTACCAGGCCGCGTTCCTGGCCGTGGGCATCCACAGTCGGGCGCTGGAGATTCTGCCCGTCCTCCTGGCATCGATCTTTGTCAACACTGTCGTGCCCTCTGGAGGCCTGGGCGGCGCGGCCCTCTTTGTCGAGGATGCTGGGCGGCATGGGCAACCCGGCGCGCGAGCCGTCGAGGGCGTGTTGCTGGTGACTGTGGCCGAGGGACTGGCCGTGCTGCTTATCCTGCTGGTTGGCCTGAGCGACCTCCTTGCCCACCATGTTCTGTTGGCCTACCAACTTTTGGGCACCGCCATCTACCTGCTCTATGTCGCTGCCCTGACGACCATCCTGTTCCTGGGCCGCCTGCGCCCGGCCTACTTGCGTAGCCTGCTCAGCTGGATCGAGGAGAATGCCAACTGGCTGGCCGGCCGCTTTGGGCGCGGCCCCGTGCTGGCCCCGGGTTGGGCCCAGGGCAATGCGCAGAGCTTTGGGCGAGCCGCCGGCGCCATCCTGCAGAACCGGCGCCTCCTGGTGCGCACGCTGCTGGCTGCGCTGGCGCTGGAAGCCGCAAACCTGGCCAGCCTCTATGCGGCCTTTCGGGCCTTTGCCCAGCCCATCCGATTGGGGGCGCTGATGGCCGGCTACGCCCTGGGGTATGTCTTCTCGGTCGTCTCGTTCCTTCCTCTCGACAATGGCGTCATGCAAGGGGTCATGGTCCTCGTGTACGGCTCCCTGGGCGTAGCGACCAGCGTTGGGTTGGCGGTCGTGTTCACCTGGGGCGGCCTCAACTCGTGGCTGCCCCTGCTCCTGGGCATCTTCTTCCTGCGGCAGTTTGCGGCCGTGAGTAGCCGGCATTCGTGAATCTCACCCAGCTTTGCCTCTGTAGTGTGATGCAGTTTGGGGGTAAAGTACTACTCAGTAACGTGTCATACTGCACCCGATCCTCTGCGCAGACTCGCCCCTGCTTCCGGATGGTGGTAGAATAACCGCAATCGGCGCTTTCTTCGGATTGGATACACAGGGAGAGAACCACCATGACAGCAAAAGCGACTTTCCTCGCCTTTGACCTGGGCGCTGAGAGCGGCCGCGCTGTGCTCGGGGCCTTTGACGGTGAGCGACTGGAGCTCTCGGAGGTGCACCGCTTCCCCAATGGGCCGGTGCGCGTGCTCGACTCGATGCATTGGGACGTGCTGCGCCTGTTCCAGGAGATGAAGGCCGGCCTGGCCAGGGTCGCCGGGCAAGAGCTGGCGGGCATTGGCGTGGATACGTGGGGGGTGGATTCGGCCCTGCTCGATGCCCAGGGTGCTCTGGTCTGCACGCCCTTCCACTATCGGGACCCGCGCACCCAGGGCATGTTTGAGCAGGTCTTCCAGCGGGTGCCCCGTGAAGAGATCTTTGAGCGCACGGGCATCCAGTTCATGGAGATCAACACCCTCTTCCAGCTCTATGCCCTGGCGCAGCAGCACCCGCAAATCCTGGCGGCGGCCGATACGCTGCTTATGGTGCCTGACCTCTTCAATTATTGGCTCAGCGGGCAAAAGGTCTGCGAGTTTACCGAGGCGACCACGAGCCAGATGTACGACCCCCGCGCGGGCGACTGGGCGCGGCCCCTGCTGGAGCGTCTGGGCCTGCCGACCCGAATCCTGGCCCCGGTGGTACAGCCGGGCACCTTGTTGGGCCCACTGCTGCCGGCCATCCGCGAGGAGGTTGGGCTCAAGGCTGATGTGCCAGTGATTGCGCCCCCCTGTCACGACACCGGTTCGGCAGTGGTTGCCGTGCCGGCCAGCAGCCCCGACTATGTGTACATCAGCTCGGGCACCTGGTCGCTCTTTGGCGTCGAGGTGACCTCGCCGGTCATCACGCCGGTGACCCTGGAGCACAACTTTACCAATGAGGGCGGCGTTGCGGGCACCTTCCGCCTGCTGAAGAATCTGGTAGGCCTTTGGCTGGTGCAAGAGTGCCGGCGCGAGTGGCAGCGCCAGGGCGACGATCTCAGCTACGATGAGATCACTCGCCTGGCCGCCGAGGCCACGCCCTTTGCCTCGCTGCTGGATCCCGATGATCCGAGCTTCCTGCTGGTCGGCGGGATGCCCGGGCGCATTCAGGCCTATTGCCGCCAGACGGGCCAGCCCGTGCCCGAGACCAAGGGCGCCATCGTACGCTGCGCGCTGGAGAGCCTGGCCCTCCGCTATCGGGCGGCTCTGAAGCAGCTCGAGGAGATCGTCGGCCATCGCCTGGGCGCCATCCACATTGTGGGCGGCGGCGGCAAGAATGCCCTGCTCAACCAGTTCACCGCCGATGCCACCAACCGGCCCGTCTATGCCGGCCCCGTCGAGGCGACGGCGACGGGCAACATCATCGTTCAGGCTGTGGCGCGGGGATACCTGAAATCGGTGCAGGAGGGGCGCGATCTGCTCCGCCGGACCTGCGATCTGCAGGTCTACGAGCCCAAAGATACGGCGCGCTGGGATGACGCCTATGGGCGCTTCCAGGCCCTGCGCCGGCGGTAACCCCGCCTGTAAGCGCATGGTGTGGCCCGAGGGTCGGTCTTCTTTAGGATTGACGTGTGAATCCGGCCCAAGTATAATCGGCTCAGGCACATTGCCGCCTCCTGAGGGGGAAGTCCCATGCCCACAAGCCACTCCGTGGGGTACGTCTACGACCCGAGCTATCTGGAACACGATTCCGCTCACCATCCAGAGAACGCGGGGCGGCTGCAGTCGATCATGGCATTGTTGGAGGCGAGCGGCACGCTGGCTCGCCTGCAGGAGATCCCGCCGGTTGAGGCGCCCATGCCGGCCCTGCTGGCTGTGCACAATTGGTTCTATGTAGATACGATCCGGCGGCGGGCCGAAGCGGGAGGGGGCGGACTGGATGTGGACACCTACCTCTCGCCGGGCTCTTACCGCGCTGCGCTGAGGGCAGCAGGGGGCGTGCAGGCCGCGGTCAAGGCAGTGCTCCAGGGCCGGGTGCGCAGCGCCTTTGCCTTGGTGCGCCCGCCGGGCCACCATGCGCTCTCCGACCGGGCGATGGGTTTTTGCCTGTTTAACAATGTGGCCGTGGCGGCCCGCGATGCCCTGCGCAGTGGGGCGGTCGAGCGGGTGTTGATTGCGGATTTCGATGTGCACCACGGTAACGGCACTGCCGACGCCTTTGCCGCCGATCCGCAGGTGTTCTACTTTTCGACGCACCAGTACCCTCTTTTCCCGCTCAGCGGCGTGCCCGAGGATGTGGGCTGGGGCGCCGGCCGCGGCACGACGGCGAATGTGCCATTGCCGGCGGGTGTGGGCGAGCGAGGCCTGTTGCGGGCGTATCGCGAAGTGCTGGCCCCCCTGGCGCAGCGCTTCCGGCCGGACTTGATCCTCATCTCAGCGGGCTATGACGCGCACTGGCGCGACCCGTTGGCCGGCCTGCAGATGACCGTGGGGGGCTATGCCCGGCTGACCGCTTTCCTGCGTGATCTGGCAGAAACATGTTGCGGAGGGCGGTTGGTGCTGTCTCTTGAGGGAGGCTATGACCCGCAGGCGCTGGCGCACTCGGTGCTGGCGACCTTCCAGGTGCTGTTGGGCCAGGAAGTGGTGGACTCCCTGGGCCCCGCGCCGGAGCCGGAGCCGGATATCGACGAGGTGCTGGCCCGCGTCCGCCGGGTTCATGGGTTGGAGGAACAAAAAACGCGGAGGTGACTGTGGCGTGTGAAAACCAAGTTCCGCTGGCCATATGCCACGGGTGCCCTGGTTAGCCTCTGTTTTTGTTGCCTGTCTATGGGGATCCCGGCGTGGGCTGCGGAGCAGCCCGGCCGCCTGAAAACGCTGACGATTTCGATCTGGCTGGAATATGATCGGCCTGGGGCGTTGTACATCTACCGTGGGGAACTGCCGGCCGATGTTCCGCTGCCGGCGGCGTTGAGCTTTCGCCTGCCGGCGCGTGCGGGCGGCCCCCCGGCTGCAGCGGTGATTGACGCCGAGGGCAAGTATCATTATGAGCAGCCGCAGGTGACCCGCAATGCCGATGGCGTCGTTGCCAGCTTTGAGGCAGCCTATCCGCGCTTTCAGGTCGAGTACTATGACAACACCCTGCAGGCCGAGGGTGCGGGGCGCCGGCTCGAGTTTGCCTACCGGGCAGAGTATGCGATTGGCCAACTGGTGTTCGAGGTCAAAGAGCCCTACGGGGCGACCGATTTCGAGCTGAACCCACTGGATGATGCGTGCAGTCAGGCCGAGGATGGCCTGACGGTGCATCGCCGGGATGTGGGGGCTGTAGCGGCCGGGCAAGAAGTGCACTGGAGCGTCAGCTACACCAAGATCGATCCGCGGCTGGCTGTTGAGGTGCTCTCATTGCCAACGGCAGCGCCTGTCGCCTATGATGCCAGCCCTCGGGTCAGCGCCCGCCACACGCCCCGTAGCTGGCTGATGTGGGGGCTGTGGGT
>DAOTVS010000301.1:0-26144 GCA_034436375.1 Anaerolineae bacterium
ACACAACACGGCCCATCACCAGCTTCAGGGAGCAGCTACTGGTCGATGCCACCGGGGAAGCGGAGGTGTTGGGACATGTTGTCTATCCCTACATCGAGCCCCGCCCAGACCGTTACGTGAGCATCCACAACAACCCGCCGGCTATCGAAACCGACCGCCCGGCCATTGTGGCCAACCGATACGGTAAGGGTAGATCTGTCTACTTTTCTCTGCCGGTAGGCGCCATGTACGCTACCGTGAGCTACTGGGAGGCCAAGACCTTGCTGGCCAACGCCGTGCGCTGGGCTGCCGGAGCCCCTGCCCCCGCCGAGCTCGAGGCGCCCGTGTCGGTAGAGCTGACTGTATGGGATCAGGCAGAGCGAAACCGTCGCATCTTCCACCTGGTCAACGTGCAATCCGATATCGGCCGCACCATCGTCACCGAAGGGGCGACCCGAGCAGAGAACCTGCATGTCATCCAGGAGATCCTGCCGGTGTACGATCTGGCGCTCCGCTTCGAGGTGCCAGCGGGCAAGGAGATCGCGAGAGTCACCTTGCAGCCAAACGGCGCCACCCTGGAGGCCACTGTCGAAGGGGCATGGGCCTCGGTGCGTGTGCCTAAGGTGTGGGTCCACGAGGCCGTGGTCGTCGAATGGCGAGATCAGCAGTAGAGGCATATCCCTACGACCTTGCATATTGATGGGGAGGCATACGTCATGAAGTACCGTCAACTGGGCAAGACGGGTTTGCAGGTCAGCGAGCTGTCCCTCGGCGGGCTGTTTGTGTCGTCGGTGGGCGGCGAGTATGAGCAGGCCAAGTGTGCGATCCACCGTGCTTTAGAGTTGGGCGTGAATTATGTCGACACAGCCCCGAGCTACCGCAACAGTGAGGAAGTGTTCGGCCGCGCCCTGGAAGGTGTTGCTGCGCCCTACATCCTCTCGACCAAGCTGGGCGGCCGCCCGCAACCGTTCCTGCCCCAGGATCGCAATTGCCTGATGCGCTCAGTCGAGGAGAGTCTGCGGCTGCTCAAGCGCGACTATATCGACATCCTGATGATCCACGAACCGGACCGTCCGGGCCAGTACGACTGGTGGACCGACCCACTAGAATACCATGGTCCGGTGATGGAAGTACTGGCCGACCTGAAGAAGGATGGCATCATCCGCTACACAGGCATAGGCGGCACAACCGCCTATGAAATCGTACCCATCATCCGTACAGGCAAGTTTGATGTGGTGTTGACCGCCTTCAACTACAGCTTGCTCTGGCGTGAAGCCGAGATTGAGGTGCTCCCCGCCGCCAAGGAGATGGGCATGGGCATCATCATTGGTTCACCCCTGCAACAGGGAGCATTGGCGCGCCGCTACGATGAGGAGATCGAGCATGGCGCGCGTTGGCTCAGCTCGCCGCGGCGTGCCCAGTACCGCGCCCTCTATGCCTTCCTGGATGAGATCGGTATGCCTCTCGCCGAGGCCGGGCTACGCTTTGTCATTTCCAACCCCGATATCTCTTGCACGCTGATGGGCGCCCGGTCAAGGGAAGAAGTCGAGATGAATGTGGCCGCGGTCGAGAAAGGGCCACTGCCTGCGGACATCATCAAGCGCCTGAACGAGATCGCCGCCATGGTGCCCTTCCGGCCGTTCGAGGAGCCCTTTGGCCCGCCGTTCATGCGTGAGTACAAAGGGCCGGGGAAAGCATAATGAAAGCTGCTGTGATCGAGAAACCGGGCGTGCTCGCCGTGCAGGAGGTACCGCTCCCGTCGCTGGGTGAATATGACGCCCTCTGCCAGATGCTCTATGGTGCTACCTGCACCGGCACGGATCACCACTTGTTGGCAGGCCGCTTCCCCTGGCCGGTCAAATACCCCACTGTGTTGGGGCATGAGAGCATCGGCAGAGTGGTGCAGATCGGCCCGCGGGTGCGAAACCTCAAACTAGGGGACCTGGTAACCCGCGTCGGCACCCTACCCGTGGGCGGACTGAGCATCAACTGGGGTGGTTTTGCCGAGTTCGGCATCGCCCGCGATCACTGGGCTATGCGCGAGGACGGCATTCCGGATACATGGTGGCGCTCGTTCCGCGTCAACCAGGTTCTCCCATCGGATTTCGACCCACGGGCAGCCACCATGATGATCACCTGGCGCGAAACCCTGAGCTACATCACACGGCTGGGGGTAAGCGCCGGTGCAAAAGTGCTGGTCATGGGGTCGGGTGGAAACGGGCTCTCATACGTAGCCCATGCGGCGAACCTGGGGGCCAGCCAGGTGATCATGGTCGGTAGCTCCAAGCGCGAGGCTGCAGCCCGTGCTGCCGGGGCAACAGAGTTCATCGATTACCGGACGGAAGGCCTGGGTGCAATCCTGGCCCAGCGGTGGGCTGCCGGCTTGGACTTTATCATCGATGCTGTCGGCCAGCAGGGGCAGATCGATCTGGCCCTGCCCTGCCTCAAGCCGGGAGGCACCATCGGTATCTATGGCATCGACAATTATGGCCACTGCGAGTTCAACCCGCAGCGAGCTCCGGGCACCTTTACCTTCTACAATGGCGGCTATGACGAGTCTGAGACCCACGAGCGAGTCCTCGCTTTCTGGCGGGCAGGCAAGCTGCAGGCCGACATCTGGCTCGATCTGGAACACCCGTTCCCCTTGAGCGACCTGGGCCAGGCCCTGGAAGCACCGCAGGGCAACAGGTACGCGAAAGCACTGGTACGTTTGTCAGCAGAGTAGCCGTCAAACGAGCGGCGCAACGCCTGCCGGGCACAGCCTCATTGCGCCCGGCAGGCGTTGCGCTGTGTGTCAGGCTCCGGCATGAATACATCGAGGCATCATCACTTGACACTCTTCTCGAGATCACGCATACTGGCCGCAGTGCCGTGGAGACCGGTGCTCCTGTTGGGCGCTGGGGGATGGGGTGATGAAACCGCGCCTGGCCGTCCTGTGCCTTTGGTGTCTTTCACTGTCGCTTGCCTGCGGGCGGCCCGAGCCCACGCCTGCTGCACCGCCAACTCCGCCGGTAGGGCAGGACATGGCCGCGTCAGCCTCTCCTCGCATACCGACAGCCACGCTGACGGCACCCCAGACTGCCACCAGCGCCCCGACGTCCACGTTGGCTGTGACGATGCAGGAGATGGCCAGCCCGACCTCTTCTTCAACGACCACGCCAGCGGCGATGCCAACGGCGCCCAACACCGCAGCCCCCACAACGGGTGGGGCGGTGCAAGCCGCGGAGGCGGCACCGGGGGCCTGCGCCACAGATTACCTGAGCCGGCGCCGGTCACACGTCACCGCCCTGACCGCCCACAACCCGGCCCCCTACACCTGGCACGATGCCCCGCTGCCGCCGGGGGTGAGCGAGGTATCGTACCCCTCTGGCGACCTCAAGCTGCGGGCCTGGCTGGCGCTGCCCAAGGATGCCCCCGCCAGGGCGCCGGCGGTCGTCTATTTCCACGGCTACTTTGGCCTGGGTTGGGACGAGTTTGCCCACTGCCAGCCCTTCCTCGACGCCGGCTATGCGGTGTTGTTGCCGGCGCTCCGGAGCGAGAACGGCAACCCCGGCGACTTTCAGCTCTGGTACGGCGAAATCGAGGACGCCCGGGCGGCGGTGCAGTGGCTGGCGAGTCAGCCCAATATCGATGCCGGGCACATCTACGCCTTTGGCTGGAGCGTGGGCGGGGGCGTCTCGACCCTGCTCTCACTGTGGGATGACGTGCCAGTGCGCCTGATCGGGAGCTGCGGCGGCCTGTACACCGCCGATATCTTTGCCGCCTGGAGCGATATCCTGCCCTTTGACCTGAACGACGCGCCGGAGAAGCAACTGCGCCTGCTCCGGGGCAACATGGCGTCGCTACAGCACCGGCACATCGCCTACCTGGGGCAGGATGAGTGGCTGGCCAGCTTCGCCCCCAGCGCGGAGGCCGAGGCCAGGGCGTGTGGGGCGCCCCTCACCATCCAGCTCGTCCCGGGGGACCACTATACAGCCCTGCCGCAGGCCATCGCGGCTTTCGTCGAGGTGATCAAGGCGGATGGCTGAGCGCATCATGCTTGACGAGAAGAGGGATGCATTGCCGCTTGTCTTGGGTTGGAGGGTGATGCTATGGACAGAGCCAGATTCCTGGTCGGGGCCTTTTCGATCACGCCGGCGCTCTATGCCGATGAAAAGATACGGGAGGTCATTGGCTTTGGTGCAGATTTTATCGTGAGCGCCAACGCCGACCCGGGGCTGCTGGCGCTCTGCGAAAGGTACGGGCTGGAGCTGCTCGCCAGTGGGCGCGTGCCCTTTTGGTGGGGCGGCGACGGGGAAAACGCCGGCCAGTACGCCGCATCGCACAAACCCGAGGACCTCGCGGGCATCCTGGCGGAAAAGCCCGCCAGCCCCTGCATCGTTGGCGACTATATCGTCGACGAGCCAAACAGCCGCGATTTCAGGGCGATCAATGCCTATCTGGCTGCGTACCGCCAGGCTTGCCCAGGAAAGCTCGCCTATGTGAACCTCTACCCGAACTATGCGAGCATTCCGAAGAACACCGATGCCGAGTGCATCTCTCAGCTCGGGAACGCCAGCTACCTCGAGCACATCCAGCAGTATGTGCGGGAGGTCGATACCGACTATATCTGCTTCGACTATTACCCGTTCACAGGGCGCGTCTACAGGACCTACCTCGAGAACCTCGACATCGTCGCCCGGGCCTGCCGGGAAAGCGGCCGGGACATGTGGGTGATCACCCAGGCCGGCGCGTGGAAGGCGGAGGAACAGATTGCCGAGTTCCAGGTCCGCTGGCAGGCGTATCTTTGCATGGCTTACGGTGCGCGCTCGGTCACGCACGCCTGCTACTGCCCCGCCTGGTGGGAACCGACAACCTCCTGCGTCGATAAGGAGGGAAACAGGAACCCGATGTACGGCTGGGCAAAGCGCGTGAATGAGGAATTGCACGCCCTCGGCGACGTCTATATGCGCTATCGCAGTATCGGCGTCTACACGACCGGGGAGAGCACGGACGAGGAGACGCAGCTCCAACTCGAGGCGCAGAACGGGCGGAACGGCTCCTTCAGAGGGTTTGCGGATGTCTCCATCTCGGCGGATGGCGGCCTCACCATTGGGTGCTTCAAGGGGGAAAACGGCCGCGCCGTGATGCTCGTCAACTGCCGCGACCCCAGGCATGCGGCGGCCTCAACCGAGGCAACGCTCTCTGTAAAGCCTGGGACCAAGTTCACCGTCTATCGCCACGGGCTGCCACAGACGGCGGCCGCGGATGGCAAGCTGCGCTTGGCCCTCGCCAGTGGCGAAGGATTGTTCGTGGTTTTCGGATGAACGAAGAGCGGGAAGCCTTTGCGAGAGAGCATAGACGCCTTGTAGACGGGGATGCGCTGCCATCCTACCAGGACCGCGGCAACAGCAGTGGTGGGCGTCGAGCCATACAGGGTGATATCGTGAGTGCTGATGATGGACATGGGCAAGTGCATCCTCACGGGGCTTTTGTCAACCGCATGCCGATAGAATACCCAGAATTCTATCGACGGTTTGTGGTACACTCAGGCCGGTCGTGTCGATAGAGGGATAGTCATACGCATCGTAAATATGCCGAGTATTTTCTATTGCTCGCCTTATCCGTTCATCATCCCTGCCATCCCTTTTCATTCGCTCTATGTTTTCTTGCAGATCACATCTCAGGATGACCGGACAGAACTGATACGAAATCCGGTTATTGTCGAGCGCCTCTATGATGTCATCGAATATCTCCCTTCTGGGGCCATGAAAGCCATATTGGAAGATCACATTCTCTATGAACGAACTCCGGAGGTAGTTCGTCATCAAGGCCACGATGTTCGCCTTGATGATCTGTATCGTCTCCTCATCAAAAGAGAAGGGGTTCATCGCCCTGCACCAGTCGCTGTCGATATAGGCTGAACGAGGCAGGGCCTCAAGCAAGCTCTTGCAGGCCGTTGTTTTCCCCACGCCATTGGGCCCGCAGACCAGGATCAGCCTCTTGATGCCGCTTGCCCCTATGCGCACGCTGTATCTACCCCCTCTTCAGCAATGCAACGCTCTCGATGTGGTGCGTCTGGGGGAACATGTCCACCGGCTGCACCGTGCGCAGCGTGTAACCCCGCTCCAGCAAGTAGCGCACGTCGCGGGCCAGGCTCCCCGGGTCGCAGGAGACATAGACAATGCGCGTCGGCCTGCGCTCCGCGAGGGCAGCCAGCGCCTCTTTGGCCACGCCGGCCCGCGGCGGGTCCAGCACGGCCACATCCAGCGGCCCTTCCAGGGTAGGCAGCACCGCCTCCACCGCGCCCTGGATCACGCGCACATTGGGCGCGCCGGCGGCGTTCTCCCGCGCGTCCGCCACGGCGCTGGGGCTCCCCTCCACAATGATCACCTGCCGAGCCGTCTCGGCCAGGGCCAGGCCAAAGGTGCCCACGCCGCCATAGGCATCGAGCACCGTCTGCCCCGGCTGCACGTCCGCGAACTCGAGCACCAGGCGCATCAACTGGCCGGCCTGCTCGGTGTTGACCTGGAAGAACGACCCCGCCGAAACGCGCAGGCTGCGCCCGCCGAGCTCCTCGTGCAGGCAGGTCGAGCCGATGAGGGCCGCCCCGGTGCCGTCGGGCAGAAGCAGCACGCAGGAGACGGGTTGGTCCACCTCCACTTCGGGCGCCTCTTCCTCCCCCTCGGTCTCGAGCACGATCATGCGCTCGCCCGTCGCCCGGCCCACGCGCAGCGTCACCCCCGCCAGGCCGGGGTAGTCCAGCTCCATCTGGTCGAACACCTCGCACAACTCGGGGCACAGCAGGCGGCAGTCGCCGACGGCCACCGGCCGGTTGCTCCCCGCCTCCAGCAGGCAGAGGTGGCCCTTATCATCCACGACGAACTGCATATTGTTGCGGTAGCGCCAGGGCTCGGCCATACCGATGATCGGCTGCACAGGCGGCTCACTGACCTGGGCCAGGCGCTGGAGCTGGTCGCGCACGATCTTGGTCTTGAAGCGCAGTTGGGCCTCATAGGCGATGTGCTGCCACTGGCAGCCGCCGCAGCGGCCAAAGGCGTGGCAGGGCGGCGCCACGCGGTCCGGCGAGGGCCTGAGCACCTCCAGCAGACGCGCATAGGCGTAGCGCGGCTTTTGCTCCACAATCTCCACCCGCACATCCTCGCCCGGGATGCCCCCCGGCACAAAGACTGCCTTGCCCTCGTAGCGCCCCACCGCCGCGCCGCCGTAAGTGATATCGTCCAGATGCAGGGTAATTGGTTCCAGAATGCCCTCCTTATGGATAATAAGTAAACCGTAATTAGTAAGGTCGCCGATTCGGAGCGCATGTTGCTTTTCGTGGTGTTTGCCCTGGCAAGGATTGGCTAAGCAGCAGGCATATCGGAATGGTGGCCCTACTTATTACGTTTTACTTATTACGTTTTGCTTATTACGCACGCCAGCAACATCAAGGCCAGGGTCAGCAACACGGCCGCCGGTAGCAGGGCAGCGAGGAGCGCCCGCGGGCGGTCGAGGCCGCTGGTGACGCGCACTGCCCGCAGGTAGATCAGCGCCCCCCAACCCCACGCCAGCGGCCCCAACAGCGCGCTCCAGCCTACCAGCAGCCCCAGTGGCTGTAGCAGGTGCGGCAGAGCACACAGGCTGCCCGCGCCCAGCATCCGCGGCAGCGATCCGCGCCCGCCGAGCGCCCGCACCAGGCCAAAGACCGTCAGGGAATAGACCATCCAGGCGCCCCAGCGCTCATAGGGCACGGCGAACGCCCGCTGCAGGGCCGAGATTGCCCCCCCGGCGGGGTCGCCAAAGGGGCGAGGCAGGCCATGCAGATCATCCTCCAGGCCCAACCACAGGACCAGGCTGCGCTCCAGCGAATGCTGCATATCCGGCGGCAAGGGGCTGCGTTCCAGATAGTAGATGGCATTATCCTCGGCCTGCTCCGTCCGCTCCCAGGCAGGCGCGGGCTCCTCACGCGCCGGGAGCGCCCCCGCCAGCCCCACCAAAAGCCAGATCCCCACCAGCAGGGCCATCCCCTCCGCCAGCGCATCGCGCCGCAGCGACCAGGCGCGGATCGCGCCGCGCTGCAGATGGAGGGCGCCCCAGGCCAGGCTCAACAGTTCGCCCATCAGCCGGCCCACCCCAGGAGCGCGAGCAGAGCCAGGAGCCCGAGCCCGCCCTCCAACAGCAGAGGCCCCAGGGCGGCCCAAAAGGCGCGCCACGGATCGAGCCCATGGGCCGCCCGCAAGGCCAGCCAGCGCCCTGTCAGCACCCAGGCGCCAACCCCTAGCAACCCCAGCCCCCAAGCCGGCAGGAAAGGCCAGAGCAGCACGATCCGCGGCGCCTCAGCCAGGGCAGTGCAGCGCAGGGTATCTCGCAGGGAGCCGCCGCCGCCCAATAACCGCGCCGCGCCATGGGCCAGGCAACCGTAGGCCAGCCAGCCCAGAAGCAGCGCCAGGGGTGTCAGGACAGCACGCGCGAGCGCAAGCGCGGGCGTCGGCCACAGCGGGCGCAGGGCCGCCCACAGCCAGGAATGCTCTGCCAGCAGTTCCCCTACCCCGGCGCCCCAACGTCCGAGCATGGGCAGGGCAGGCAGATCCTGCGCCAGCACCCGCTGCACCTCCGTCAGATCGGGCGTGACGGCCCAGTTCAGCAACGTGCGCACAAACTCGGCCACGCCCAGGGCCAGCCCCAGAAGCGCAACCAGGCGACCACCACTCTGGGCAGCCGCCTGGGCCTGGGGGTTCGATTTGAGCTTACCATAGGCATCCCCGTCGAGCCAGAGCGCCCGCGGTATGAGATCCGCGAGCACCGGGATGCTGTACAAATTCGCCTCCATCAAAACATGGGAACTATGAGTTCCCATGAGTTCCGTCTAGACTTCGCCGCGCACCTCGGCCTTGATGCGCTTGAGCACCTTCATGGCATCATTCTCGCCGCGGCCGAAATAGTCGTAGAGGCGCAGATACTCGGCATAGAGGCGATCGTAGATTGGCCGGTGTTCGGCGATTGGACGATAGACGACATCATGGAGGTGCGCCATGCGGGCAGCCGCCGCCACGATATCCTGGTAGCCGCCCTCTGCCGGCCCCGCGGCCACCGCCGCGTGCATGGCCGAGCCCAGGGCCCCTGCCTGCTTGGAGCGTGCGACTTTGAACTCGCGGCCGGTGACATCGGCATAAATCTGCATGAGCAGGTGATTCTTTTCCGGCAGGCCGCCGCAAGCCACGATCTCATCCACTGGCACGCCGTTATTGGCAAAGGCCTCGATGATCACCCGTGTGCCGAAAGCCGTCGCCTCGATCAGCGCGCGGTAGATCTCCTCCGCCCGGGTCGCCAGCGTGGCGCCCAGGAGCATACCCGTCAGGTCGGCGTCTACCAGCACCGAGCGGTTGCCGTTCCACCAATCGAGAGCCAGCAGCCCCGACTCGCCGGGCCGCAGCCGGGCCGCCTTGTCCTCCAGCAGCTCATGCAGGCCTACGTCGCGCGCCGCCGCCTCCTCATGATAGACGGGCGGCACCCCATGGTCCACAAACCAGGCGAAAATATCGCCCACGCCCGACTGGCCCGCCTCATAGCCCTGGTAGCCGGGAATAATGCCATCCTCCACTACGCCGCACATGCCCTCCACAGCGCGCTCGACCGTGCCCAGCACCATGTGGCAGATGGAGGTGCCCATGATCATCACCATGACGCCCGGCGTTACCACCGTCGCCGCCGGCACCGCCACATGGGCATCCACATTGCCCACGCAGACGGCGATGCCCGGGCGCAGGCCCGTCTTGCGCGCCCACTCGGCCGTCAGGCCGCCCGCGCGGCCGCCCAGCGGGCTTATCTGGCGCGACATGCGCGTGTCGACCACGTCGGCCAGGCGCGGGTCCAGCGCCCGGAAATAATCGTTGGAGGGGAACCCGTTCCGCTTGTGCCAGATCGCCTTGTACCCGGCCGTGCATGAGTTGCGGCTCTCGATACCGGTAAGCTGCCAGACGATCCAATCCGCCGCTTCGATAAAACGCTCCGCGGCCGCATACACTTGAGGGGCTTCATCGAGGATCTGCCAGACCTTGGGGAAGAACCATTCCGAGGAGATCTTGCCACCATAGCGGGGGAGCCAGCTCTCGCCGCGCTCTCGGGCGATGCGGTTCACCGCATCCGCCTCGGGCTGGGCCGCGTGGTGCTTCCACAGCTTGACCCAGGCGTGCGGCTGATCTCGCAGCCCCGGTAGAAAACAGAGGGGCGTGCCGTCGGCCTTGGTCGGCAGCATCGTACAGGCCGTGAAATCGGTGCCAATGCCGATCACATCCGCCGGGTTCACCCGCGCCTGGCGCAACACCGCCGGGATTGTCACCTCCACCACGCCCAGGTAATCGGCCGGGTTCTGCAAGGCCCAGTCTGGCGGCAATGGTGTATCCGAGCCCGGCAGCGCCTCATCGATAACGCCATCAACATAGGGATGCACAGCCGTCGCGACCTCTTCGCCGGTCGCCACATCCACCAGCACCGCTCGCCCCGACTCGGTGCCAAAATCGATGCCGATCGTATACTTGGTACCCATGTTCTCTCCTCCCCCCAACACCACAGCCCGCAGTCAAGCCATTGATGATGACAATACGGACATTGTAGTAAGGGAGGAGGAGAGTGTCAAGAACGACTTGTGTTTCCCGGGATAGGCCCAGGCCCATCGTGCCCTGCGGGAGCTCCTGCAACAGGGCGCTGCTGACGATCAGTGCACCTCGTCAACAATATCATCCAGCGCCACACCGCGCTCGGCGGCGACGGCAGCGATCTTCTGCCACGTATCGCCCCGCACGCGGATGCCCTCGCTCTCCTGCCGGGCCCGCTGCCGCAACTCGGGCTCGCCGGGCACCAGCACCTCGTCAAAGCCCGGCGCTGGCCGCACGCCATGGAGCCGATCGTAGAGCCCCGCGACCTCCTCTGTAAAGGAGGGCATGTCGCGAAAATGCTCCACATCGAGGGCGATGATAAAGGTGGCGTTGCCGCCCGCACCGAGTGGCCGCTTCTGTTGCGGGCGCTGCGTCACGCCGGCGCCGAGCAGGGCGCCGCAGAGCAGTTCTACCAGGACGGCAAAGGCGTACCCCTTGTGCCCACCGGCAGGGAGGAGCGAGCCGCCGTTCTGAAAATCGCGCACAGTGGCAGCGGGGCGGCCCTCGGCGTCCTGGGCCCAGCCCGGAGGCAGCTCGCTGTCGCTGCCCGGCAGCAGCATGACCTTGCCCGAGGCGACTACCGAGGAGGCGAAATCCATGACAAAAGGCGGGCGCTCCCCTGTAGGCACACCGGCAGCGATGGGGTTGGTGCCCAGGGTCTGCTCGACGCCGCCATAGGGCGCCAACTGCCCGCCGAAAGGCCCGCTCGAGGCAAAGACCAGGGCGATCATGTTCTGAGCGGCGGCTTTTTCCGCATATTCGCCCAGGCGCCCGATGTGCCCGCTGTGGATGATCCCGGCCGCAGCAATACCCTCGCTGCGCGCCTTGGCCAACGCCAGGTCGAGCCCCAGGTGCGCCGCCGGCTGGCCGAAGCCCCAGTTTCCCTCCACAAAAGCCAGCGTGGCCGTCTCGCGGCTCACTGTGGGCTCGTGGGTGGGCTGGAGCCAGCCAGCCTGCAGCTGGCGATAATAGTGAGGGATGCGCATGATCCCGTGCGAATAGACCCCGGCCAGGTCGGCGCCGACCAGCGAGTTCGCCACGCACCAGGCTGCCGCCTCGCTCGCGCCCCAAGAGCGAAAGATGCGTGTGCCGATCTCACGCCATTGGGGAGCCATCAATGTGATATGATCCATGGGTTGCCTCCGGCCGCCCCGCAGGGCGGTTCCCTGTTTTGGATATGGGCCCAGTCTAGCATATCATACGGTAAAAGTCGATTGTGCACAATCATCCGGGGTGCGGAGCGGTTGCCGGGTTGTGCGCTCCGCACTGGCCCGGCTTTGGACCTATAGGGTGTGGGGGTGATGCCTGCGACTGCGTGTTGCCGCTCCGCGGAGCGGCAACACGCAGTCGCAGGCATCACCCCCACACACCTGACTGGAGGCATAGAGGCATGAGATTAGTCACTTTTGTCCATCAGGGCCAGGCCCGCCTGGGCGCCCTGAACGCCGCCGGCACTGCGGTGATCGATCTGAACCGGGCCGAGCCGCGCCTGCCCGCAGGCATGATCGCCTTCCTGCAGGCCGGGTCGGAGGCGCGCTCCCTGGCGGAGCAGGTCGTGGCGGCCGCACCGGCGGAGGCCACGCTCCCCCTCAGCGCGGTGCAACTCAAGGCGCCAGTGCCCTGCCCGGGCAAGATTATCTGCATCGGGCTCAACTACCGGGACCACGCCGCCGAGGCCAGGTTGCCAGTGCCCGATTACCCGGCCGTGTTCGCCAAGTATGGCAATGCCGTAATCGGCCCAGGCGAAGCGATCGTGCATCCGCGCATCAGCCAAGAGGTAGACTATGAGGCGGAACTGGGGGTCGTGATCGGCCGGCGCGCCAAGGCCGTGCCGGAAGCCGCGGCGCCAGACTATGTGGCGGGGTACCTGATCTTCCACGACGTCAGCGCCCGCGACTATCAGAACCGCACCAGCCAGTGGGTCATAGGCAAGACCTTCGACACCTTTGCCCCCATGGGCCCTGCCCTGGTCACCGCCGACGAGGTGCCCAACCCGAACAACCTGGACATCCGCCTCTCCATCGGCGGCGAGGTGCTGCAGAGCTCGAACACCCGCAACCTGATCTTTAACGTGCAGCAGCTGATCATGCACCTCAGTGCCGTCATGACCCTGGAGCCCGGCGATGTGATCGCCACCGGCACGCCGGGTGGGGTCGGCTTTTCGCGCCGGCCGCCGCGCTGGCTGCGGCCCGGGGACGTGGTGCGCATCGAGATCGAGCGCCTGGGCGTGCTGGAAAACCCGGTGATCGCGGAGCTGTAACAGTGAGCATCACTCTGGGCCCCGCTGTGCCCACAGATCGTCGAGCACAGCGAGGGCCGTCTCCTTGACGATCCGCTCGCACTCAGGCCGCAGGCCGGGCCAGCCGTAGAGCTTGGGCGCGCCCTGCACCTCATAGCCGCCCAAAAGCAGCGCCTCTGCAGTGGGCACATAGTCCTCACAGCCGTTGGTGTAACCGAAGACCATCGTGTGGCGGAAGGGCGACTGCTGCTGCAGGAAGAGCTGGTATTCCACAAACATCTCATGAGACAGGCCCAAGAGCGCGGCGTCGCCCAGGGAGAAGCCCTGTACCTCAGACGGCAGGCCTTGCAGCGCAGCAGGATCCTGTGCCAGCTCCTGCATCCTCTCGGCCCAGAGCACCAGTTCCCGGTGCGACCGCAACGCATCGGCGTTCAAGCCCTCGGCCTCTGCCGCGCGCAGGCCCTCCTGCGCCCGCTGCAGGATGGCCGCCAATTGTTCGCCGTCGAGCGGCGCGAAGGGCAGGTAGGCGCGGCGCACGGCCACGCGCAAGGGCTGCGGCGCCAGGGGCTCGGCTTTAAGCGCCGCCTCGGCTGCGGCCCGGCCCAAGGTGCTGCCGACTCGCTCCGCTGCGGCATGCCCAGCGCTCAACGGGTCGACATTGATATCGCCGCAGCAGCCCTGGGCGAACAGGGGCACCAGCCCGCCCCCCAGTTGCTGCCGCAAGGCCCGCCCCGCGTAGGCCGGAAAATCGGCGGTGAAGCGGGTATCGGCCCGGTGCACCGTCACAGCGTGCGCGGCATGGCTGTAGAGCACGGCGATGGTCTGCCCATTCGCATCGTCAACGCGCAGGACGTCCACCCAGGGGGCCACGGGCCCCGCGCGGTTCGGGGCCATACGGGTGCCCTGCACCGAGGAGACGCGCCGGTTAAAGCCGATCTGCACCCCGGCCCGCCCCGCCGCCAGCCGTGCCGGCGCCAGCCCGGCTAGCGCCCGGGCGCTTGCTTCCGCGATTGTGGCGACCATCTGCGCTTCCCAGGCCCGGTTGCGGCTCCTCTGGGCAATGCGCCCCCAGGGGATCGTCAGGGGAGCGCTGTGATCGTGTGTCGTCGTCAGCATCAGCCGCTCGGGCGGCAGCCCCGCCTGCGCGCGCACAGCCTGGCGAATGCATTCCACCAACGGGAAATCGAGCCCCACCAGGTCCAGCGCCACGATGGCCACCGCCGTATCGCCGTCGCTGAGCGCCAGCACACGGGCGTACAGATCGTCGTGCACGCCGGTCGCGGCCATCCCGACCGGCTCGATGAGCTCTGTGCCCGCCGGGGGCGTGATGACCGCTTCGACGGCGTGCGCCAACAGGGTCTGCGTGGTCATGTCTTCTCCTCGCCCCTGCAGGTCAGGATAGCCTTCCGGCCATAAATCACCTCAAAATGATACTACCGATTCCTCCCCTGGCATAATAGTTGCTGAAAAGGGAGTGCCGCCTCCACAGCATAAGTCCGCTCACAGGGGCCCTCCGGAGCGTTGTGCAATCGAGCGGCGGGGGTGCCACAGGCATGCCCCGGGAAACATCCGGCCGGAGGTAGTCCAATCAGGTGAAAAGCCATCTCCTCACCAGAATCCATGATCACAGCGCCACCATCGCTGTTGTCGGCCTGGGCTATGTGGGCTTGCCGCTGGCCATCGCCTTTGCCGAGCACGGCTTTCCGGTAGTCGGCATCGATGTAGATACGAACAAGGTCGAAGCTCTGAATGCGGGCCGCTCCTACATTGGCGATATCCCCTCCGAGCGCTTGGCGTCCCTCAAGCTGGGCGATCGCCAGCTCTTCTCTGCCACGGCGGACTATGCCACTCTGGAGCGATGCGATGCCACGATCATTTGTGTACCTACACCCCTGTGCAAGACGCGCGATCCGGATATGCGCTATGTGATCGCTGCCGGTGAGGCGGTGGCGCAGTATGCGCATCCGGGCATGCTCATCTCGCTGGAGTCGACGACCTACCCCGGCACGACCGAAGAACTGCTGCGGCCTATGCTCGAACGCGGCGGCCTGCGCGTGGGCGAGGATATCTTCCTGGCCTTCTCGCCCGAGCGCATCGACCCCGGCCGCAAGGACTATAACTTGCAGAACACACCCAAAGTGGTAGGCGGGGCGACTCAGGCCTGCCGCGAGGTGGCCGTCGCCCTCTACGAGCAGATCATCGACAGGGTAGTGGCTGTCTCATCGACCCAGGCGGCCGAGATGGTAAAGCTGTTGGAAAACACCTTTCGCGCGGTGAATATCGCCATGGTGAACGAGGTCGCCATCATGTGCGACAAGCTGGGCATCGACGTGTGGGAAGTCATCGACGCAGCAGCAACCAAGCCCTACGGTTTTATGAAGTTCACGCCGGGGCCGGGTGTGGGTGGGCACTGCATACCGCTAGACCCTTATTATCTATCGTGGAAGCTCAAAAACTTCAACTACAACGCCCGCTTCATCCAGTTGGCGGGCGAGATCAACGCAGAGATGCCCCATTACTGGGTAAACAAGGTGCAGGATGCCCTGAATGACGCCGGCAAGCCGCTCAAAGGCAGCATGGTGCTGGTGCTTGGCGTGGCTTACAAGAAAGATGTGGATGACCTCCGTGAATCTCCGGCGCTCGATATCATCGAGATCCTGCGGGGCAAGGGCGCCGACGTCCACTACCATGATCCCTATGTACCCCTGGTGTTCCACAACGGCTATGCGCTCACGAGCGAGCCCGATCTGGAACGCAGCCTGGCGCTGGCGGACTGCGTTGTGATCGTAACCGACCACACGGCCTATGACTGGCCGGCCATCCGGCAGCAGGCGCCGGTGGTGGTGGATACCCGGCATGTTCTGCATGTGGGGATAGGGTGAGCCATGCGAGTATTAATCGCTACACCCTACTATCCGCCTGATCAAGGCCCAATACCGATGATGTATGGGGGGCTGGCGCAGGACCTGGGCCTGCTCGGGGAGCAGGTCACGGTCATCGCGGCCCAACCGCATTACGGCCAGGCTCCGGCCCGGGCTCGTCGGGTCTCGCCGCTCATTTCCGACACGTGGGAGCATGGGGTCAGGGTGGTGCGCACTCTGGTTCCGGTTCCGGCCAGGGCCAGCAGGGTACAGCGCCTGCTGACAGTCACCGCCTATAACGCTTTGGCAGCATGGGCCCTGCTGCAGGAGCAGCCCTACGATGCGGCCCTGATTACCAATCCGGCCATGGAGGTAGCAGGGCCAGCATGGCTCCTTTCAAGGCTACGGCTGGCGCCCTGGCTGTTCCGCGTTCACGATCTGTACCCCGATATCGCGGCGCGCCTGGGTGTGGTTACACGGCCATTGGTTATCCGAGCACTGGGCCGTATGGAGAATGCTTGCTATCGGCAATCCAGCGGCGTCATCGTCGTGACCGACAGGTTCCGCCAGGCGCTGATAGAGCGTGGTGTACAGCCATCCAAGGTCACCGTCCTGCCCGACTGGGAGGATACGGATCGCATACGGCCACTTCCCCGCGATAACGATTTGCGGCGCCGACTCGGGCTGGTTGGCCGCTTTGTAGTACTGTATGGAGGCAATATCGGGCGCTCACAGGGGCTGGAAACGCTCCTGGCTGCAGCAAGCCGCCTATCGGGCAACCAAAGCATTCACTTTCTGATCGTGGGCGAGGGCGCCTGTCGTGCTGCGCTACAAAAGTCAGTAGAAAGCAGAAAACTGGCCAATATCACGATCCTCCCATATCAACCGATCGAGCTCATTCCATATGTCTATGCAACAGCCGATGCGGGGATAGTCATGCTCAAGCCTCGGGTCTCACCAGAATGGATACCGGCCAAGACCTACTCCATCATGGCCAGTGGACGCCCTGTGGTCGCAGCCGTGGACCGAAATGGTGCGTGTTGGGAATTGGTGAGCCGGCTGGGATGCGGTATCTGTGTGGATGCAGGAGATGCATCATCCCTTGCCGCCGCGTTGGCCGATCTCAGTGGTGACCACCCGTGGCAGCAGCGTCTGGGTGATGCAGGTCGGGCCTATGCCGTGGAGTATGCGTCGCGCTCGGTTGCCGCCGTCACGATCCACAACCTCTTGAGGGCGATTGCGAGATGAGCTTTTTCGAGCAAGGAGGCTTGCTCTACGGCATAGTCTATTCTCTGTGGCGGGGCTGCCTGGCAGCCCGTTGCCGGCTGTGGACAGAGTTCTACCGCCGGGTCGTTGCCGAGTGCGGCGCCGGCACCATCTTCCGGACCAACATCTATATGGCCTACCCCAAGAGGATACGGATTGGGAGGAACTGTTCCTTCGGTGAAAGGGTGGTGATCTATGCGCAAGACTCGGCCGGCTCGCTGACCATCGCCGATGGGGTAGAGATCTCTGATGGCGTGGTGCTTGATTTCACCGGCAATGTCTCAATCGGAAGGAATGCCATCATATCGTCCGGCGTGAGCATCTACACGCACGATCACGGGCGCGATCCGCATGCCAGGCCCATAGCCTGTGATCTGACTATTGAAGAGAACGTGTGGATCGGGGCGGGGGCATACGTGCTGCCCCATGTGCAGAAGATCGGCCAGGGTGCGATCATTGGAGCGGGCTCGATTGTGACTGCGCCCGTACCCCAGAGCGTTGTCATAGCCGGGAATCCAGGCCGGGTTTTGGCGCAGCAAAATGGGGCCGACCGTACGACAATGCAGACATGGGAGGCCGTATGAGAAGCCTGGCCAAGCTGCGTGATAGTTTTCCCGCCCGCGCCGCACTCATCCTGGCTGGAAGCGCACTGGGGCAGGGCATTGCTCTTGTGTTACTGCCGCTGACGGCGCGCCTCTATGGCGCAAATATCCTGGGACGGGTGAGCACAGCCCTGGCGCTCCAAGGAGTGGCCGCCCTGGTGGTCTGCTTCCAGTACGACAGTGCAGTGGTAGTGGCCCGCGACGATGATGTGCCGTACCTGGCCTTGCTCGCTTTGGCGGGCGCCCTCGCGTGGAGTGCAGTATTGCTTGGCCTGATGCTGGCAGATACCTATACACCGCTTCTCGGTGGCCGTCACCTGTTGGCCTCTCTCGGTATTCAGTGGCCATTCCTCTTCCTGATCCTTGCCTATTCGCTGTTTACCGTGGCGGCGAACCTGCGCTTGCGGCGGAACCAGTTGGGCAGCGTAAGCGCTGCGCGGACCCTCTACTATGGCGGTGGCGCCCTGCTGCAGGCCATTTGTGGGTTCGTATTGGGCTGGAACACGACCACCTTCCTGTCGGCACAGGCGCTGGCGGCGCTTGCCGCTTCGGCTCTGCTCCTTCCCTATGGCAGCATCTTCCGTTGGTTGGAGCGCTGTAATCCTGCGTGCAAGCCGCTGATACCGGGAATCCGGCGCGTGGCCAGAGTATACGGCAACTTTCCGCGGTACCAGACATGGGCAGGCCTGGTCAATGCCGTTTCGGTCTATATGCCGTTGGTGTGCATGCGCATAGCCTTCTCCGATGCCTGGGCAGGTTGGTACCTCGTCGCATGGCGCATCCTGGCTTCACCGGCCACCCTCGCCAACCAGGCCGTCGGCCAGGTGCTCTACCGTGATGGTGCGGAGCGCGAGAGGCAGGGCGCCGAACAGGGGCGGATCCTGGAAGGTATTGTGTTAGCATTGCTGCGCATCAGCCTCTTGCCGGCTATCTTGTTGGCTTTCGTCACCCCTTTCCTGGTGCGGGTTGCCCTGGGCAATGAGTGGGCCCCGGTGGGGCCCATCCTGCAGGTGTTACTCATCAGCACCGTAGGAAGCTTTGTCGTAGGGCCGCTGACGGCAATGCTCAATGTCAGGGGGCTACAGGCCGGCGCCCTGGCTTTTAATGTGGCGCTGTTCTTGCTCCGCGTCGTGGCCCTCTGGCTCGCGGTGCGCCTGAGGTCGGAGATGGGCATTGTCTGGAGTGACTCCCTCACCACGGTGGCCGTGCAACTGCCGTTGTTGTGGTATACCGTCCGCGGAATGGGCGGCAGCCTCAGAAGCATCGCTCAGCAGGCGCTGCCACTTTCACTGGATGCCTCGGTGGTAGCCGTTTTCCTGGCCCTGCTCTGGGCCGCCGGAATGCTCTACCATCCTGTCGGCATCTTGCTGGGAACAGGCACGACTGCCATCGCAGTCTGGCGTGAGATGCGCAGGTGGCGTATCTCATTCCTAGCCCTGCCCAACCCACAGCATATGGAGGGAGATTAGATTGGCGGATAGGCCCCACCAGATACCTCTGCAAACGAGATCGCACACACTTCTACGGCCGGCTCTGCTCGTAGCCTATGCTGCGGTCTATCTGCTGTTGTTCCTGCCGGGCGCCCTCGACCAGGCCATAGTCTATGAAACGCTGGGCGTGACCGCGCTGGCCCTTTGGTTCGGTCCCATCGCGCTGGTGGGGGCCGGCAGCAGGCGCCGATGGTATGACCCAGCCACGCTCTTCAACCTGGCGGTGTTCTATTATGCCATTAAAGGAGTATCGCTCGCAATGGGTGAGCCCGTCGTCTACCTCCAGGGATACTCAGCGAGTGATATTGCCAGGCTCTATGCATCTGCGGCGCTCTATCTGGCTTGCGGCCTGATAACCTGGAACTGGACCTATCATGCCATTCTTTCCCATGGAGGCGCGCCGACAGCGGGGGCCGGCGCTGCTCGCTCCAGGGGCCGCGAGCCCTGGCCGTTGCGCAACCGCATTACAAGAAGTGTCCCCATCCTCTCACTGGCAGGAGCGGTCTCTCTCGTCCTTTTCTCCCATGCGACCAGGCAGAGCCTATGGGCTTTCCTCCGAGACCCCGCCCTGCTCACCTATCTGACCGATGGCACCCTGGGGATCGCTGCCCCACTGGCCAACGTGTGGAGGATGGGCGCGTATCTACTCCCCTTGGCATCGATCGTCTGGCTGGCGGTGACCCTTGCTCAAGGGGGGCGCCCGGGCGTGCTCTGGGGTGTGCATGCGACAGCCGGGCTGTTGATCTACATTCTCATCGGCCGGCGTGCGGGCACTGCAGGTTATGTGCTCTCTTTGCTCGTGGCCTATCGCCTGTCGACGGGCTCAGTGCCGGTCCCCATCCTGTTGGGAGTGGGCCCAGCCACGCTGATCTACGCCTATGCCATCAGTGCCTGGCGTTCCATCACCGCTTCGACAGCAGGCATGTCCGGCGGATTACAGGGACTCGTGGGCAGCATCAACCTGGGAGGAATTGGCGGCTTTCTAAGCGGCACCGATATGTCCGATATCCGGTTATTCCCGCTGGTCATCGATGTATACGGCCGGCTGCGGCCACTCAAATATGGCACCACATTGCTGTTGACCGTCTCACAGTTCATGTTGCGCTCCCTCTGGCCAAACAAGCCGCTGGATCTGGGCCTGGAGATGGCGGCCCTGTACGATAGGCCGGGCAGCCTGGCCGGGACCCCGCCAGGGTTTTTCCCCGAATGGTTCATGAACTTTGATCTGATTGGCATTATTGTGGGGGCAGCACTGTGGGGGGCAGGATTGGCCTGGCTCTACCGCAAGTGGGTGCTCGACAGGCCGAACACTCTGGGGACAATATTGTACGCTATCCTCGTGCCCGAAGTGCTCTTGCTGCCCTCTACCAGCATCGGCAATAACATTGGTGAAGCAATGGTTCCCATGGGCGCCCTGACTGCCGTGCTCCT
Organism: Anaerolineae bacterium; assembly: GCA_034436375.1. Classification (GTDB taxonomy): domain Bacteria; phylum Chloroflexota; class Anaerolineae; order SpSt-313; family SpSt-313; genus DAOTVS01. Next base: position 20,503 of record DAOTVS010000301.1, read on the forward strand.
GGCTCTGCACTGGGTGGAGCGGCCGGCCCATGCCCCGAGTTGTCCACCGTAAACCCCATTGCAGGGCGGGTTGAGATACACGCCTGCAGCTTGGCAGGCGAATGATGGAGGGCTAGAGAGTGAGGGCCTTGCATGTGACCCTTTCCTACAAGAGCGCCCCTGCCCTGGGAGGGCCAGACCTGACCGTCTACAAACTCTGCACGGCCCTCCATCGGCGCGGCGTGCAGATAGACGTGATCTGTACCAATCTGGCGACCAAGACGAAGACTATACAGCCTCACTCGTTCACGCGAGACGTTGAGGGCGTGCATGCCCATTACCTGGCGACCCGGAAGCTGATCCCCTTGGGGCGCCATTCGTTTGGCCTGTTCCATATGCCAGAGTTAGGGCCAGTCCTCAGGGAGACCATCGGCTGCTACGATATCGTACACATCCATGGGTACCGCGACTATCCATCTCTGGTGGCCTATGAATGGTGCCGCAAAGCCCATGTGCCCTTTCTCATCCACCCACATGGAACGGTCGCCTTTCATGGGCACAGCCAGATAGCCAAAGCCCTTTTCGATCGTATCTATGGACAAAGGATGCTGCGGGATGCAGCTGGCCTGCTCGCGCTGTCAGGCTACGAGGCGGAGCAATTCCGCGTATTCGGGGGTGATCCAGCCAAGATCATCTTGGTTCCCAACGGTATTGATACGGCTGATTATGATCCCAATACATCAGGCGAGGCCTTTCGCCGGCGGTATGGCATCGGCGAGCGCTTTGTCGTGCTCTATCTGGGCCGCGTGGACGTAATCAAGGGAATCGATCACATGGTACGCGCGGTAGCGGTATTGCGGCGGGAAGGCTGGGATGTGGCTGCGGTGGTCGTTGGGCCCGACGAAGGCTTTGGCCGCACTCTGAAGCAGGTCGCCAGCGCGGAAGGATTCCAACACTTTTACCTTTTGCCAACAGTGAGCGGCCGGGAAAAGCTAGAAGCATTCGGCGCCGCAGACGCCCTGGTCTACGCCAGCAGCACCGAGGGCTTTGGCATGGTTGCCCTGGAAGGGATCCTATCCGGCGTGCCGACCGTGGTCGCCGCAGGCAGCGGCTGTGGCGAAATAGTCGGGCGCCTCAATGCCGGGTTCCTGACAAACCATGGCGATATTGGCCAACTGGCCAGCATATTACGGAACATCCTTCAGCGCCCGCAGGCGGCGCGGAACTACACGCTGGCGGCCCGGCCGCGCGTGGTGGCAGCGCTGGACTGGTCGGATATTGCCGCACAGGTGCACGGACTCTACGAGCAAGTGTGTGCCCACAGGTCGAATGATCCTCTGCCCCAAAGGGTTTGAGGCGGTTGTGACACGAGCAAGAACTCATCTGAAGGAGGGAGGGTTGATCGACGGAGTAATGGCTACCGCGGACTTGGAGCAGGTAGATTGCCCTGCCTGTGGACCAGCGCCGACCAAGGTGTGGATGACCGGCCGCTATCCGATGCGTTACCTGCGTTGTCGTAAGTGCGGCACGATCTTTGCGTCGCCGCGCGCCTCCCGCGCATCGCGCCTGGCCCAATTACACGCAAGCTACGAATTCGGCCCTCGCGTCCTATCATTCACGGCGACACGCCGGGCCGCTCTGCGCTATGAAGGTCAGATCATGAGGTCGCTGCGGCCGCGCGGCCGCCTGCTGGACGTCGGTTGCTGCACTGGCGATCTCTTCGCGTCCTTCATCGGCGGCGACTGGGAGCTTTGCGGTGTCGAGCTATCTCCATCGGCAGCAGCAGTGGCCCGAGAGAATTATGGGGCGCGGGTGCACACGGGAACCTTGCGGACGGCACATTTCCAGGACCACTATTTCACCCTGGTGACCATGATCGACCTCCTCTATTATGTGGATGATCTCTATGCCGATCTGCTGGAAGTGGCTCGAATCATCCACCCGCGGGGGCTGCTCGGCATCGAATTGCCTGGTCTCTCCTATATGCTTACCCGGAGCCGAGGGCCTCTCTGTCTATTGTTGGATGGGCGCTGGACGCGGGTTTCGCCGGATTCACACTACCTGCAGTGGCTGTCGCAGGTAGGGTTGCAGCGCCTCCTGGAGCGCACAGGCTTCCGGGTTATCCATTGGGAACCCGCGCCGGCTTCGGAGCGAACGGATGCAGCCCGCCTTCTCTCCCGGGCATACAACATGATCATCATGCAAGCCAGCAGGATGTGGCCGGGCCTGTTGGCCTGGGCTCCCAAGTACCTGTGCCTGGCCGAACCTGTCGGTCGAGGGGCCTGATATCGAGAGCATTGTGAGGATTGGAGAGCACAATGGCTGAATGAATGCGGATGTTTTCGCCGAATGGCTCTGCCGGCAGGGCCATCAAGTGGTGCGCACAGCCAGCAGTTACTGGTTCGATGCGGCGCCGAGGGTGCTCCAGGCTTTTCCCTACCATTGGTTGATTGAGCCCGGTGAGGATGAGTTGCGAGAGGCCTTGGCACACGGCGGAGCTATCGCCCTGCGCTACTCTGCACCTCTGGATCACCCGGCCGGCAAACTGAGCTACCACACCGTTTTCAAAGGGCCCACCTATGACATGCACAGACTCAGTAAAGGGGCTCGCGCCGACGTGCGAGCAGCCCTGCGACAGTGCTCTGTTGCGCCCATCGCTCTGAGCCGGTTAGCCGCCGAAGGATGGGCGCTGGAAGCCGATACCATCGAGCGGCAGGGGCGAGAGGCCTCGATGACGCAGGCATCCTGGCAGAAGCGCTGCCTGGCGGCTGAGGGCCTGCCAGGGTTTGAGGCCTGGGGCGCCCTGGTCAATGGCCGGCTGGCTGCTTCCGCCCTGACTTGTGCGATAGACGACTGCTGCTACATCCTGCACCAGCAGTCTCGGCAAGAGTATCTGCGGCTGCACGTGAACCACGCTCTCGCCTATACATTGACACAAACGTTCATCTCCCGGCCCGGGGTGCGAGCCGTTCATTACGGCGTACATTCCCTGGATGCGCCGGCAAGCGTGGATGCTTTCAAATCGCACCTGGGCTATACAGCCCAGCCGCTGCGACAGCGCGTGGCTTTCTGTCCATGGTTCGCTCCACTTGTGGGCCAGGCAAGCTTCGATCTCGTGCACCGATTGTATCGCCTGTGGCCCAAGAGCCAGTGGTTGGCCAAAGCCGAGGGCATGATACGCTTCTACCTGGAAGGAAGACGGCCGCTGGGTGAACAGAACGTGCCTGCTTTGCTGGCCCCTATCCTGCAGAGGGGAGGCGACTGGGATGGCCAAGCGAAGTTTTGACGTGCTGGTGGCGTTCCTGGGCTTGCTGTTACTATTGCCCGTTTTCGCGGCCATTGCCATCGCCATCAAAGTCGATTCGCCGGGGCCTGTCTTCTACCGCGCCATGCGCGTCGGCAAAAACGGGCAGCTATTCGCCATGCTCAAGTTCCGAACAATGAGCGAGCGGGGAGAGGGACCCCGCATCACTGCGCACGATGACCCACGCATTACTCGCATCGGCCACTTTTTGCGCGATACCAAGCTCAACGAACTGCCGCAGTTGATCAATGTCCTCAAGGGCGAAATGAGCCTGGTTGGGCCACGGCCTGAGGACCCCGAGTTCGTGGCGCACTACTCGCCGGAAGAGCGCCAGGTCCTGCTGGCTACGCCCGGGATGACCAGCCCGGCAGCCGTTATCTATGCCCGCGAAGAGGCGATGCTGAGCCATGCCACGGCGACCGAGTCGTACCTGAACAGCGTCTTGCCGAACAAGCTGCATCTCGACCTGCTCTACATCCGCTACCGATCCTTTCTCCTGGATCTCGATGTGCTACTATGTACCTTGCTGGCAGTCATCCCATTGATCCGGAGGGCAACACCCGAGGTAGAAGATATCCTGCTGGGGCCTATCCAGCGGCTGGTGCGCCGATATGCCAGCTGGTTCCTGATCGATTGGTGCATTGCCCTGGCGGGGATTGCAGTCGCTGGGTTGGTCTGGCGAGCCGCGAGCGTGCTCGACCTGGGCTGGGCGCGTGCGCTCCTGGCGGCGCTGATCATGGCGCTGGCTTTCAGCGCTGTCAACTGGGTATTGGGGGTACAGCGTACGGCCTGGCGATACGCCAGCGCCCAGGAGGCCTGGGAAATTGTCCTCTCGACCACACTGGCGACGGTCCTGCTTGTAGGGCTGGACTCGCTCCGCTTCCCATCGGCCCTGCTGCCGCCAGGCTTGCTGGCCCTGGCCGGGTTCTTTGCCATGACGGGCTTTGCCGGCGCTCGTTACCGAGGCCGTCTGCTCTCGGGCCTGCAGGTCAAGTGGGGCCAGGTCTGGGCCATGGCCAAGGCTGGGCGCGGAAAGGTGCTGGTGGTCGGCGCCGGTGAGGAAGGCCAGTGGGTGGTCTGGTTCATGCGTTACGGCGCAGGCCGGCGCATCTTTGACGTCGTCGGCATTGTTGATGATGACCCCAGGAAGCGAGGCATGCGCATTCATGGCGCCATCGTGCTGGGCGGCCGGCGTAGCGTCCCGGACCTGATCAGGACATGGGATATTGATCTCATCGCCCTGGCCATCGACGATATTGGCCTGAGCGAGCTCGATGACTGGCTCGCGGTTTGCCGTTCTACACCCGCACGCATTGTGCTCGTGCCCGGTATTGCCGACCTGTTGGTAAATGCAGGCACGGCCGGCGCCATCCCAGAGTGTTCTCACCCACGCGCTCAACAAGCCAAAGGCGCCCCTGCCACGGTGGCCAGATCCATATGGGTCACCGCTGATGATAGCGGCCCCCACGTAGATGCCCACACTGTGGCCGGATGGGTCGCCGACCTGGCCCAGTATGCAGCGAGCAACCGCCTGGCCGATATCCAGCGACGACTGGCCGAACTCCAGTCCATGCTCAGCCCTGCTCAGATAGCCAACTATGCCGCTGGCGGCGAGGAGCACTCTGAGCCGTCTGCAGCGTTCAGGAGAAATGATGCCAATGCCATCTGATTCCTCTCTCCAAGGCTGGCAAGGTTGCCGGGTGCTGGTAACGGGCGCGAGTGGCTTTGTCGGCAGTCACCTGACCGAGGCATTGATCCGCCTGGGAGCGCACGTACGTGTGTTCATCCGCTACACCTCACGCTCCTCACTTGGCTTGCTGAGTGATCTGCCGGCTGCTGAACTGGATACCTTGGAGATCGTTAGAGGAGATGTCCGCGATTACACTGCCGTGCGTGAGGCTTGCCGAGATGTGAGCCATGTTTTCCACCTCGCTGCGCTGATCTCTATCCCCTATTCATATCTACACCCAGAAGAAGTAGTCGCCACGAACGTCACCGGTACACTCAATGTGCTGCAGGCCGCGCGGGAGACTGGAGCCCAGAGGATCATCCACACATCCACAAGCGAAGTGTATGGTACCGCACAGAGTGTGCCTATCGCAGAAACCCACCCCCTGCATGCCCAATCGCCCTATGCAGCCAGCAAGATTGCCGCCGACAAATTGGCTGAGAGCTTTGGGTGCGCTTACAACCTGCCGGTCGTAACCATCCGTCCTTTCAATACCTATGGCCCCCGGCAGTCGGCGCGAGCGATCATACCGACGATCATCACCCAAGCCCTCACCCGCAACCGGGTCCTTGTTGGCAGCCTGGAGCCGCGCCGCGACCTGACTTTTGTCTCTGATACGGTCGACGCTTT
>DAOTVS010000302.1:0-5364 GCA_034436375.1 Anaerolineae bacterium
GTGAGGATGGCCAGGCCCATGATCAGCGGATCGGCGACAGCATTGCCTGGGGGCAGAGAGATGTTCAGATAGGTGATCAGGCCGCCGACCACGAGGCTGGCACCGCCAGTGATAAGGATCCGGCCAAGCCCGTGCAGCCTTTCGCTCTGGGGATGCGTGTAGTGCTCTCTTGCTTGTATCAATGTACAGCCCCACCTTCATGTGTTGTCATGCGTTTGAGGGGTTGGGCGTAGCGGGCGAGCAGTTCCTGTAGCTCGGGCAGGCCAAGCAGCCAGCAGACCGCCAGATAGGAGAGGGCGGCAAGGCCCAGGCGTCCGAACTCGATGCCCAGGCCTAGCAGGCGGCCAGGCGCGGCAATCATGGCTTGCCGGCTTAGCGCATAGACCGCCACCAGGGTTATTGCGGCGAGAGCGATTTTCCACCCCGAGCGCTTGAGGCCCACGCGCCAGGAGAGCGCCAGCTTGCGTGAGATCAGGGCCAGCAGTGCGGCGGCATTGAACAGGAATATGCCCGTTGTGGCATAGGCGATCCCCAGATGGCCAACCAACGCACCCAGTGCCCAGGCGGCGCCCAGGTTGGCGACAATACAGATCATGCCCACCAGAGCGGGCCACTTCTCCAGGTTGCAGGCCAGCAGAATGGAGGTCGCAATATCCTTAAAAGCAAAACCGATGAGGCCTAATGAATAGCCTTGCAACACTGCGGCCGTCATGGCCGTAGCTGTGGGGTCAAAGGCGTTGCCTTCGTACAGTAACTGGGTCATCGGGGTACTGCCGAGCAGGAGGAGCAGCGCCAGGGGCACGATCAGAAAGGCAACGATCCAGATCAGGCTTTCCACTTTGCGGGCCAGCTCCGCCAGGCGCTTTTCGCTGACCAGACGTGAGAGAGAGGGCAACAAGGCATTGCTCACGCTCAATACGACCAGTTGCAGGGGCAGACTGAAGATGCTGGCGGCAAAGCCGAAACTGGCGGCCAGACCGGGCCCATAGGTAGAGGCCAGGCTGCGGTCGGTGATGAAATAGATCTGGCTCACGACCAGCGACAAAAACACCAGGGTCAAGCTGCGCACAAAGCCGGTTGCACTTGCCCGCGCCGCCGGCAGAGCAGCGGGAGATTGCGAGCGGCCAGGCCGCCGGAAGAGGAACGGCGCCGAGACCGTGGCGGCCTGCATGGCAAGCCCGGCTCCATAGCCGACCACCAGCCCCTGGATGCCCAGCGGGCGCCCCAACAGGTATGCGCCCAGGATGCCCCCGGCGTAGGGCAGGAGGCTGGCGATGGCTGGCACAACAAAGATCGCCTGGGCATAGCAATAGGCCTGCATGACGCCGGTGACGCTAAAGAATACAAAGAGAAACGACATCAGCCGCGCCAGAAAGACGGCCATCTGCCGCGTGGCCCCACTCAACCCCGGGCCGGTGAACCACACCGCCGGCCCGCTGGTCAGCGCCAGAAACGCCGAGCAGGCGAGTGCGCCCAGGGTCACCAGCAGCAACAGCCCACGCACCCGGTCGGGGCTGCTCTCGCGGCTGAAATCGCGGGTCAGTGCTGTGCTGACCGAGGAAGCCATCAGCCCACCCATCAACACAGGCACACCCTGAGCTACAAAGTAGGCATCGGTCTGCGGCGATACACCGAACAGGCGGGCGGTGAGGGCTTGCTGCACCAGGGCCAGGAATTTGGTCAACAGGGCAAACGATGATAGGGTAATTACGGCTGCAGCCGACCCCTGTTGGTGCCCGACAAACCAATGGAAGAGCTTTTTGATCATGCCATCCCCGACTAGACAGATTTGGCAAAGGTTGTAATGGCTCACCGGGGGCGATGCTGTAGTTCATGTTGAACCGGGGCGATGAACAAATAGAGTCTAGCAAGAAGCATACCAGAAACTTTTCTACTGCGAAGAGAGATGCTCCCCGCAAGCTGCGGATCAAGAGCGAAACGACTTGGCTATTGCCGATTGCTTGCTGATTGTGGTATTATGGGGCTGCTGAAGCGGGAGACTCCTATCAGATGGAGGCATGGAGATGAGTGGCAGGGAGCTGTCCATCGTCTATTTCGACCGGCCTGGTCCTGAGAATACGGAGGAGACCTTGCGCCTGGCCCGCCTGCGAGCAGAGGCGCTGGGGCTGAAGCACATCCTGGTGGCCACGACCACGGGGGCAACCGGCCGGTGGGCGGGTGAGGTGTTGCGAGGGTTCCACGTGGTGGCGGTGACCCACTCGACGGGGTTTGCGCGGCCCAATGAGCAGGAGCTGCTCCCCGAACACCGGCAGGCCATGGCCGAGATGGGCGTAGAGATCCTCACCTGCCAGCATGCCCTGGGCGGTGTGAACCGGGCCGTGCGCCGCAAGCTGGGCACCTACGAACTGGATGAGGTCGTCGCCTTTACCCTGCGTGTTTTCGGCCAGGGCACCAAGGTGGCCTGCGAGATTGCCCTCATGGCAGCGGATGCCGGGCTGGTGCCGACCGGAGAGCCGGCGTTGGCCATTGGCGGGACGGGGCAGGGCGCCGATACGGCGCTCGTGCTGGTGCCGGCCAATGCCCAGTCGTTCTTTGACCTGAAGGTGCAGGAATTCGTGTGCAAGCCAATGCTCTAGTGCAGGAGGCCCATGGCCAGACGCGTTGCATTCATTGCGGCATCCAGGTCCGCATCTGGATGGGCTGGGGCGGCCGCTGATGGCGGGATGTTGTCGTGGCGGCTTGACCGCTCGTCTGAGCGTTGTCCCGTGGCGGGTCGCAGGATGGGGAGCCCAAGCTGCCAAGACAAGGGCGAGGCGTGCGCGAGATAGTGAGGATAGGTTGGAGGATAGAACGCTCTGCCTCCTGGTGCGTGGCGAGCCGGCGCAGGAGGTGTTGTTAGGCTGCAAGAAGCGGGGTTTTGGCCGCGGCAAGTATGTTGGCCTGGGCGGCAAGGTGGAGCCTGGCGAGACATTGGAGCAGGCGGCGGTGCGCGAGGTGCTGGAGGAGGCAGAGGTTTCCGTGAGCGAGCGGGCCCTGGAGCCTGCCGGACACCTGGTGTTTGCCTTTCCTTTCAAGCCGGAATGGGATATGGCGGCGCGGGTTTTCGTGGCCCGGCGCTGGTTGGGCGAGCCGGGGGAGACAGAGGAATTGCAGCCGCGCTGGTTCCCGGTGCAGAGGATTCCCTATGCGGAGATGTGGGATGATGCCCGCTACTGGCTGCCGTATGTGTTGGCCGGGGAGTGGGTGGAGGCGCGGTTCGTGTATGGGGCGGATAACGTGACGGTCGCCGAGGCGACTGTCCTGGGGAGTTGATGGGTGGCCGGAACAGGCTGTGCTGAGCCTCTGATCGTGTTGCGCGAGGTGACCAAGGCCTACCGTCTGGGGCCAGAGGCGGCGCCGGCGCTGCGTGGGGTGAGCCTGGACATCGAAAAGGGCGAGTTTGTGGCCATTATTGGCGCATCGGGCAGCGGCAAGTCGACACTGCTGAACCTGATCGCCGGGCTGGACAAGCCAACCTCCGGCAGCATCCGGGTGGAGGGTCAGGAGGTGACGGCGCTGGATGAGGACTCGCTGGCGCGTTGGCGGGGGGGCGCACTGGGCATCGTCTTCCAGTTCTTTCAGCTTTTGCCCACACTGACGGCGCTGGAGAATGTCATGCTGGCGATGGAGCTGGGAGGGCGCTTTCGCAATGATCGACGGCAGCGTGCACTGGAGCGATTGGAGCAGGTGGGCCTGGCTCACCTGGCGGATCACCTGCCCTCCGAGCTCTCTGGCGGCGAACAGCAACGCGTGGCCATTGCCCGCGCCCTGGCGAATGATCCACCGCTGCTTCTGGCCGATGAGCCCACCGGGAACCTGGATTCCAAAACGGGCCAGCGCATCGTCGATTGCCTGAAGGATTTTAACGCTTGCGGCAAGACGATTGTATTGGTGACCCACGAGCACGGCCTGGCGCGCCGGGCGACGCGTGTGGTGGAGATGAGGGATGGACAGATCGTTGCCGATGGCTGAACCGACCTTGCTGGTGCGCAACGCTGCCCTGCTCGTGACTATGGATGACGAGCGGCGCGAGATAGCGGGCGGCAGTCTCTATGCGGTGGGCAATCGCATTGCGCAGGTGGGGCCGGCCGCCGATCTGCCGCAGACGGCCGATGTGGTGCTCGATGCCTCGGGCATGCTCATTTTGCCGGGGCTGGTGAACACGCACCATCACCTGTATCAAACGCTCACGCGCGCGGTGCTGGCGGTGCAGGATGCGGAGCTTTTCGACTGGCTGACGGTTCTCTATCGCATCTGGGCTGGGTTGGATGCGGAAGCCGTCTATATCAGTGCATTGCTGGCGATGGCGGAGCTTCTCCTTTCCGGCTGCACCACCACGACTGACCAGCTCTATCTCTTTCCCCATGGCGCCCGGGTCGATGACGAGATCCGCGCCGCCCAGGAGATCGGCATGCGCTTCCAACCGAGCCGTGGTGGCATGTCGCTGGGGGCATCGGCGGGGGGACTGCCGCCGGATTTCCTGACAGAGGATGAGGATGCTATCCTGGCCGACTGTGAGCGGCTGATCAAGCGCTACCACGACCCTGCCCCGCGGGCGATGCTGCGCATTGCGCTGGCGCCCACCTCACCCTTTTCCGTGACCCGGGAGCTGCTCGTCCGCTCGGCGGAGCTGGCCCGCCGCCATGGTGTCACGCTGCACACCCACGTGGCCGAGACGCGCGATGAGGAAGTGTACTGCCTGGAGCGGGTGGGCCGGCGGCCGCTGGAGTATATGGCCGATGTGGGCTGGCTGGGGCCGGACGTCTGGCTCGCCCATGCGGTGTGGCTGAACGAGGCCGAGGTCGAGCAACTGGCGGCGACCGGCACCGGCGTAGCCCATTGCCCCAGCTCGAACATGCGCCTGGGGTCGGGCATTGCCCCCATCGCGGCCATGTTGTCGCACGGGGTGCACGTAGGGCTGGGTGTGGATGGCAGCGCATCGAACGACTCTTCACATATGCTGGCCGAAGTGCGGCAGGCCATGCTCCTGCAGCGGGTGGCGAAGGGGGCGGCGGCGCTCAGCGCGCGGCAGGCCCTGGAGATGGGCACGCGGCTCGGCGCGCAGGCGCTCGGGCGCGCTGATATCGGCGCCCTGGAACCAGGCCGGGCGGCGGACCTGATCGGGCTGCGCCTCGATCGCCTGGCCTATGCGGGGGCGCTTTCGGACCCTGTAGCGGCAGCTGTCTTTTGCCAGCCGCAGAATGTGGACCTGGCGGTGATCAATGGCCGAGTGCGCGTGCGGGAGGGGGAGGTCCTGGGCCTGGACCTGCCTGCGCTGGTGGCACGACATAATGCCATCTCCGCGCGTCTGCTAGGGGAGTAGGAAAGTGGGGAGTTGGTGTGTCAGGATCAGGGACGCCGGCG
>DAOTVS010000303.1:0-6123 GCA_034436375.1 Anaerolineae bacterium
CGATATCGCCGCCCTGGGCCCGGGCGTCGCCGGCTTTTCCGTGGGCGAGCGCGTCTTTGTCGGCCCCAACACAGGCTGCGGGCGCTGCCGCCTGTGCCAGGCAGGCCGCTCCAACCTCTGCGCGGACCTGGAGGGCCTGGGCGTTACCTGCGACGGCGCCTTTGCCGAGTATATGCTCGTCTCGGCCCGCTCCGTAGAGCAGGGCAACCTGATGCCCGTGCAGCCCGGCGTCGACCCTGCCGTCGCATCGCTGGCCGAGCCCCTGGCCTGCGTGCTGCACGGCCAGGATGCCTGCGCCATCCGGCCCGGCGACACGGTGTTGGTCATCGGCGCCGGGCCTATCGGCATCATGCACTTGCTGCTCGCTCGCCTCAGCGGCGCCGCGCGTGTGCTCGTCGCCGAACTGAGCCCCGCGCGCCGCGAGCAAGCCCTGGCCCTGGGCGCTGACCGGGGCATCGACCCGACTACAGAGGACCTGGCGCAGGCCGTGCGGGCCGAGACGGCGGGCGCCGGGGCCGATGTGATCCTGGTGGCTGCCCCCTCCGGCCGCGCCCAGCAAGAGGCGCTCCGGGCGGCGGCCATCGGCGGACGCATCAACTTTTTCGGGGGCCTGCCCAAGGACCACCCTACGGTCGAGCTGGAGTCGAACCTGGTACACTATAGAGAGCTGGTCGTCACCGGCACCACGGCCTGCAGCACCGCCGATTGCCGCCGCGCCCTGGCCCTCATCAACGCCGGCCGCCTCGACCTCTCCGGCCTCGTCAGCGACCGCTTTCCCCTGGCCGATGCCGCGCGGGCACTGCGGGTCGCCGCAGAGGGCCATGGGCTCAAGGTCGTGCTGTTACCCTAGCGCCCTACCAGCGCTGGTACTGTTCGCCCTGACCGGTCACAAGAAGCTGGCAGCCGGGCGCTCTGCCTCGCTGCCATCCGGCGACCTTCTGTCATACCCAATTCCCCGGAGAGCAACTCAGGGCTCTCCACTGGCATAAACTCGGCAACCGGAAGCCTGGGGTCACGTAGCCACGGATTACACGGATAGTCGGGCGCCAGCGCCGGGTCGTGCAATGCGGCATCGCAGCCAGCACGCAGGAAGGGATGCGACGCTATCTGGCACAGTCTTGTCTTGCCGGGCTGGCCAACCCTGACCAGGGAGGCCCTCTGTTTGTGCAGTGAGCCAATCCGTGTAAGCCGTGGCTTCGTACCCCAGGGCCTGACGGCTCGCAGGGTTCTTGCCCATCACTCTCCCGTCAGGGAAATCGGTGTGACAGCTGAGGGGCAGGCGCCATACAAGCGCCCGGGCCAAAGCGGTTCCGTTCCGTGCTCTAGAACTCAGCAGCCAGTTGCTGCGCGATATCGGTCCACTGCGTGAACCGCTCCGGATGGTTCTCGCAGGTGTGCGTGTCCTTGAGGATCATCTCGAACACGCAGCCCCGGCTGACCTCGAGCGTATGGCGGATGTAAGCGCGCACCTTGTCCGCGTCGAAATCGCCCACCAGGTGCGCCGGGTGTGGCTTCCAGGAAAAGATGTATCTGTTCCCCAGCGCCTCGGCGCACGCATCCACATTCGCCCAGGGCGAGATGGAGATGCGGCGCAGGTTAGGGATCTGGAACACGTAGGGAAGCTTCCTGGTCAGGTCCTCGCAGCAGCCGTAGCCATTGAGCGCAAAGGGTGCGAGCAGCGGCTTTTCGTACTGCAGGGCAAACTCATCGTGCTGCGCCGGCGAGACCTGGGCCAGCTCCTGACTTTCAGCCGAGGACCACATATCAACCGGGCGCACGTGCTCGCCGTCAAAGCCGGGCCGGGGCAGCTCATCGGTGTAGCCCAGCCCGCCGGAGGAATGGTAGGTGCCGTCATTGTTCAGGCTGAACAGGCTCTGGTCAATGCACTGCTGCACCAGCCGGCGATTGCCCTCAGCGAAAAAGGCCATCGCCCGGTGCACCAGGCCGGGCTGCTCGTACAGATCCAGCATGGCCTGGCCCAGCCCGCGCCGCTCGGCATAGAGATTCCACAAGTGGAAGGAAATGTGTGCTACCCCCTTGAGCTCGACCGTGAGGATATCCCCCAACAGTTCCTGCGCTTCGGCCAGCCGCTGCGCAGTGAGGGCGACGTCGTGGGTCACCGTGGGATACTGGAGCTTGTCCAGGTCCGCCGGCCCGTTGATCACCGGGTCAAAGCCCCAGGCCCCGGTCGCCTCGGGCGAGGGGATGTGCTGCGGCTCCAGGCCCCAGCCGCTGAGGTAGATAGCCTTTTGCACCGTCCAGTTGCCCTCGATGGGCGTATCGTCGTGGATATGCTCGTGGTGGTAGATGCGGCGGCGCAGCTCCCACTCGATCTTGCGCGCCGTCTCGCCCTGACACTGCAGCACCGACTCGGGCAACAGCTCTCGCCATGACCCCTCCGGGAAGACCAGGATCATCGGCCGCACCCGCTGCAGCGCATGGTGCCGCTTCCACATCCGCCGCCGCTCCTCCTGCACCGGCAGCGCCGCGATCTCGGCCACGCGCCGGGCTAGCTCGCGCAGGATATGGGTGTCGTGCCTGTCTATCATGATGTGCCCTCCCATTCCTCACGCAGAATCCCCATGAACACCAGGTCCACATAGCACCCGTCGGACCAGGCCTGCCGGCGCTGCCGCCCCTCCTCCACGAACCCGCACGCCCGATAGGCGCGGATGGCCCGCTCGTTGTTGCTGTTGGTGCAGAGGAAAACCTTGTGCAGGTTGTGGATGCGAAAGGCGTAGCGCAGGAGCACACGGACGGCATTGTGCCCATAGCCGTGGCCCAGGTACTCCCGGTCGCCGATGCCGATGCCCAGCTCGCAGACGCCGGCTGTCCGGTCAAAGTGGAACAGCGTGCAACCGCCGATGCAGCGGCCATCGGCCCCGATGCAAAAGCGCACATAGTCGTCGCCACCGGCGCCGCTCAGCATCCCTGCGAACCGCTGCTCGATCTCCTCGCGCGCCTGCAGCCGCAGAGTTTCCCCCTGCAGGAGCAGCATCTCCAGATCATTGTCGGACCGTGCCATTCCAGGTCCTCGCGCCGCCAGGGCCGCAGAATGACCTTCTCACCGTGTAGCATGGTGGCTCCTTGTCCGACCGTCTCAAAAATCCGCCGGCGCTCCCCCCAGGGTCAGCCCTGCGGGCGGCCGCTCCTCACTGCTGAGGTAGTACAGCGCCGCCTCGTGCGCCGGCAGCTCCGGCACGAGCTGAGATGCCCTGCCCAGCGCTTCATACCCCTCTGGCCCCCAACGATAGGCGTAGAGCTCGTCCTGATCCAGCGCATCCCCGAGGCGGATTACCTCCGTCTGCGGCTCGTCGCTCGTGTTGAGGGCCAGCAGCGCCCAGGCGCACCGCTCCGCCAAGGTGCGCACCGCCACTCTGAGCTTGCGCTCTTGCCCCCAATAGGGTATCCGCGCTGCCCCTGGCTCCGCCCCCGGCTCCAGGAAGCGCCACAGGCGCAGACGATCGGGGGCGATCTCGTGCAGGGGGCAGGAGGTGTTGACAACCCCACCCAGGATGCCCTGCCAGAGCGCCAGCGACCGCACCTCCTGCGGGCTCAGATGAATGTGGAAATCCCGCAGCATGATGGCGTCGGGGTCGTTCTGCCACCAGATCTGGTTAAAGTATTGGCTCCCCACCGTCTCGCGCAGCATATTGCGCGGCCCAAAGGAGCCCGCCCACGACTCGCCCACGTCGCCGCCGATGCGCATGCCGTCGGCATAGCCGATAAAGGGCGCAAAGGGTGCAATGCACCCCAGCCAGTAGGAGTCTTCCCCGATCTCCTCGCGGATCATGGCCAGCACGTCGCGCAAGTACTCCACAGAGGTCTTGCCCGGCGTGTGCCGCCGCACCCGTGTCGAGTCGTGCAGGCCCCAGAGCATGAAATCGGTCTTGAAAAGGGTGGCGCCGTAGGAGCGGAAGGTACGAAAGACCCGGCGCAGGTAAGCGAACGCCTCGGGGTGCGAGCTATCCAGGACGTAGGTCTCCTCGTCACGGTTCCCCCACACCCGCTGCTCGCCATACCAGCGCCAGGGGGTGATGGGCCGGCCCTCCCGGTCGCACAGGATCCAATCCGGGTGCTCGGCGTAGAGCCGGCTGCGGTTGCCGACCATGAACGGCCCCACCCAGATTCCCGCCCGGTAGCCGGCTTGCTGGATCCGGCGCAACGGGCCCGCCATGCCGTGCGGCCAGAGGTGATTGGTCAGGAGCCAGTCGCCCACGGCGGGAAAGTAGCCCGCATCGACCTGAATCGATTGCAGCGGTACCTTGGGGGAGAGGCTTTGCAACCCCTGCAGGTATTCATCCAACAGCGCCTCGGAGAAGTTCTGGTAGAGGTAGTACCACGAGCACCAATGATAGGAGGTCGGCTGCGCCTGCCGCGCCCCCATTTCGTGGCCGATCGCTGCCGCTGTGGCCTGCAGGGCCTGCCAGGCTCCTGGCCCCCACCTGAAATGCAGGGTGGGGGTGCCCAGGCCCGTTGCCGGCAAGGGGATGCGCTCCAGGGCAAACTCGGCATCGAGGGTGAGAGCATCCTTCCCGGCGTGGGCTGGGTAAAGGAGGGTGCGCTGGCTAAAGCGGCGCTGATCGTAGGCGGCGAGGGTCAGGGTGGAGTCGTCCGCGGTGCAGAGGGCGCTCACCGTAAAGCCCGTCACGGGCGCGGTGTCGCCCATGGACGCCAGGCGCACAAACTCGGTCGGCCCGCCGGTGCCCAGCCCTTGCCGGAAAAAGCGCTCTGCACCCGTAATGCGCGCCCCCGCCAGGGGCGCCAACCGGTGCGGGGCCTCCTGCGGGCCGATCAATGTAGCGCTCAGCGTCAGCCCCGCCTCATCCCGCCCCAGGCGCAGCGTCAGCACTCCCTCCGGCAGTTGGTAGCGGATCACCCCCTCCCGCTCTATCTCTACTGCCAACGGGTGCACCGCCTGCCCATCGATGGCCGGGTAGGCGCCCTGCAGGCCTATGCCCTCCGCCATGAGGTCGAACGTGCCGTCATCGTGAATCTGCCATTCCATCAGTGGTAGCTCCCCAGCTCCAGCCCCCGATCGACAAAATGCCGGTACGAGGCATAATGCACCGTATTGGGAATTGAGTGGTCGCTATGCAGCACATAGCCATAGCCGCCCTTGACCGTAGGGATCTTGGCCTCCAACTCGGCGTCGATCTGCGCCGGATCATTGGTATAGAGCACTCGCACGTCGATGCCGCCCATGAAGGAGAGCCGGTCGCCATACTCGCGATAGAGCTTGAGCAGATCCATGCCGGCCTTGACCTCGATCACCTGCAGGCAATCCATCCCCGCCTGCAGCAGCCCCGGCAGCAGCGACTCGACCATGCCGCACGAATGCACGATCACCGGCAGCTTGCGGCCGTGGGCGAAGCTAAAGGTCCGCTGGTGCGCCGGCTGGATGATCTCGTGGTACATAGCCGGCGACATGAACGGCCGCCCCTTGAAGCCCATGTCCTCATAGTACCAGATGCCATCGGGCTCACCCTCCTCGGCAAAGAGGATCTCCTGCAGTTGCACGGTGAGCGCGGCATAGGTGTTGGCCATGTCCCGCACCCAGTCGGGGTCCTCTACCATGCCCACCAGCATATTCAGGTGCCCGGTGACATCCTTCATGATCTCAAAGACGTTCACGCCCGACCAGCAGAAAAAGCGGTTGTGCTCGTGGGCGTGGCGCTTGGCCTCGCGGTAGGCCTGAAAGTTGATCCGCTTGCGGTCGGGGGTCAGGTGGGGCTTGATCAGCTCAAGCCAGCCGCGGCGGTCCCGCACGGTGAAATCGATGTGCTCCGGTGTGGAGGCGTGCAGCTTATGGTTGCGCAGCACGGCGCCGTTGCCGTCACGGGTGGTAATCGTCTCCTCATCCTCGGCGACCACCACCGGCTGCATCTCGCAATCCGCCGTCACATTGAACGGCCAGCAAAGGTCCAGGTCAAAGCCGAAATGGTCGGCCAGGTTCTCGCCCTGCTGAATGTGCCCTTCTGAGGTCCAGACCCTTTCCGTATCGCCCCAGAAATGCTCATAGAGCCCGATGCGGTCGACCGGCTGCCGCCGCAGGATGTTGCCGATGCGCTCTCGGCCCGTCATCGCTTGCATGGATTTACCCCTTGTTGAAGAAAGCAGAGT
>DAOTVS010000304.1:0-39896 GCA_034436375.1 Anaerolineae bacterium
GTCCCCACCATGAACGGCAGCTTGAGCGCGGCGGGGATAAAGGCTTCATCGCGCGTGCGGGTCAGCTCGACCCGGCTAATCCCCCAGCTCCGGATCTCTGCCAGCAGCTCGTCGGGGCTGCCATAGACGCGCTCGATCAGGAAGAGATCCTGGAAGGCGAACTTGCCCCCCTTCCTGAGCACCCGCAGCGCCTCGCGGATGAGTGCGCGCTTGTCTCTGGCGTCGTTCACCTCGTGAAAGACCAGGTTGCTCACGACGGCGTCAAAAGTCCCGTCGGCAAAGGGCAGCGATGCGGCGCTGGCCTTTTGAAAAGTCACTCGCTGAGTCACCCCGGCAACCTGCGCGTTTCTTTCGCAGGCGCTCTGCGCGTATTCCCACTGTGCTCCCCAGTAGTCAATGCCCGTCACACGCGCGCCAGGGTACTTTTGCGCCAGGGCGATCACCAGTGGGCCGTTACCGCAGCCGATGTCCAGCGCCTGCCCCCGGCCGTCCCACTCCAGGCGCGCCGGCACCAGCGCCCGGATGCGGTCCTCGACCCCACCCCCGCGCGGCGAAAACCGGTAGCGGGCATAGGCGAAATAGCCTGCCACCAGCAGGCAGAGCGCGGCCAATACAGCCAATATCGGCAGCAGCAGCGCCAACCCCAGGAACACAAGGCCCGCCACCCCGGGCACATAGATGTTATTCTTCCCCACCCAGTTGCCGTAATCCGGCTTGAGCGCAGCGGCTGAGCTCATGCTTAAACTCCTTGCGGGGTCAAAGGCTCCACGGCCACCCGGCTTGAGCACCCCTATCAGAGTCTACGCAATCCCCAGGCCCCATGTTGCGTGTCTGGGCAAAATGGCTAGACTCCATCAATGGCAAATCAGTCGGCCATGCCCAATTGGGCGCAACACACGGTGAGAATATAGCTCACCGCCAAGGCGCGAAGGATGCAAAGGATTCTCAATCATCTTGGCGTCCTTCTTCGCGCTCTTTGCGTCTTTGCGGTAAAGCTCATTTTCGTACTAGCAACATTGCAGGCAGAGGGAGAATCATGCGTCGCGTATTCCTGGTCCGGCACGGCATGCGAGCGGATAATGAAGACCCATTGTGGCGCCTGACGGCCAAACGGCCCGATGACCCGCCCCTGTGCGCCCGGGGCGTGCAGCAGGCACGGGAAACCGGCGCCTACCTCCGGGGCAGGCCCATCGCCGCCCTCTACTGCTCGCCCTTTCTGCGGGCCATCCAGACGGCGCAAATGATCTACCTGGAGACCGGCCTCCGCTTCCGGGTCGAGCCCGCTCTCGGCGAGTGGCTGAGCCCCGCCTGGTTCGATGGGTTCCCCGAGATCATCACGCCCGAGGAGATTCGGCGCGCGTACAGCGGGTTCGATCCTGAATACCGCTCGCACACCGTGGTCACCTACCCGGAGCCGGCCGAGGAGGTCGACATGTTCGCCCGCATCCGGCCGTTCATCCAGCAACTGGACCGGGAGCAGGCCGGGGAAGTGATCCTGGTTGGGCATGGGGCCACCGTCACAGAGGCAGCGCGCGCGCTGGTCGGCAATGTCGACGGGCTCGACGCGAAACTGTGCTCCATCACCGAGTTTGAGAAGCTGAACGGTCACTGGGCGTGCCTGGGCAGCACTGTGCGGCACCTCTCCTTTGTGGCAGAAGAGTAAGCCGGGGCGTCCCGGCTCTATCATTCTGCTGTACTCCGAGCCTCACGCATTTCATACTTCAGCGAGGACGTTGGCGCAGGGGGATTGCCGCCGGGTGCGCCGCGGTGCATCCGGCTTACAATCCCCCCGCGCCAACATCCCACCTCTGGCTTCAGGCCGGGTGGCGGCAGAGCGTCTGGCCCGGCCATAACCTGGGTCACCATGGCCCAATGCAGTACCCACTCAGCAGACGCACAGGTGCCACGGAATGGAAAGCATCGTGAGTAACAAGGGCAATGACATCGAGATCCGGCGCCTGCGCGACAGCGATATCGAGCGGGCCTGCGCCCTCAAGATCGAGTACCTCGACCCTATGCCGCTGGCAGAATAGTCCACCCGGCGTGCTATAGAAGTCACTGCTATGCGACCGTCTTCCTATTCCCCCAGAACGGTCAGGCGCCTACAGCCCCAGCATGAACTGGAAGATCTTGTCCGCCATGCCGGGCAGGCCCTCGTGCCCGAAATCGGGATAGATCGCCATCTGCTTGGGCGCGGTGATTTTGTTATAGGCGGCAAACTGGCTGGAGGGCGGGCAGATGGTATCCATCAGGCCGATGCCCCAGAGCACCTCCGCCCGGATGCGCGGCGCCAGGAACTGGATATCGACATAGCCCAGCTTCTCGAAGATGGCCTCCTCGCGCTCGTGGCGGGGGTCGAAGAGGCGGAAGTATTCCTTCAGCTCGGCATAGGCATCCTTGGCCTGGTCCATCTCCCAGACGCGCTTGTAATCGCTGAGGAAAGGATAGAGCGGGGCGGCCCGCTTGATGCGCGGCTCCAGGGCCATGCAGGCCACGGTCAGGGCGCCGCCCTGGCTGCCGCCGGTCGCGCCGACGCGATCGGCGTCCACATCGGGCATCTCCATGACGATCTTGGCGAGCTGGGCTGTGTCGAGGAAGATCTGGCGGAAGAGCAGATGCTCCGGCGCGCCGTTGAGGGCGTCATCGAGGCCACGGATGATATGCCCATGGAGGGTGTTGCCCGTCACGTTGCCCGCATCCCGTGAAAGCCCACCCTGGCCGCGGCAATCAAGGGCGGCGACGGTATAGCCCTGGGCCACGTAACCCAGCTTGTCTGCCCAGTCGCCCGAGTGGCCCGAATAGCCGTGGAACATCAGGACGGCCGGGTGCGGCGCCGCAGCCGCCTTGGGGCGCAGGAGCTTGGCGTGCACCCGCGCGCCACCCACGCCCGTGAAGTAAAGGTGGAAGCACTCGGCGCCCGGCGCCTGGAACTCGGCGGGCGTCAGCTCCACCTGCGGGTCGGCCGCGCGCATCTCCGCCAGGCCCCGGTCCCAAAAGGCATCGAAATCGGCGGGGCGCGGGTTGATGCCCTGGTAGGTCTTGAGCTGCTCAAATGGGAAATCAAAGGTCAGTGGCATGTTTTCCTCCTGTGACTGTAGAGAGCCAGAACTCGCTGAACCTGGCCCCATCCACGCGCGTCACCACGCGCGTCGGGCTCCCTCCATCATCGACCCTCTGCCGCAGCCAGCCCCCCTCCACCTCCGAACGCAGCAGCAGCTCACGGACCTCCACCCCTTCATTCCAGCCCAACGCGATGGCGCAGGCGAGCGGATCGTGCTGGAAATTGATGATATCCGCCGGCAGGGCCGGGCACGTCTGCCCATACCGCGTTTCGATCTGCTCGTCTCGGGCAAAGGCCTCTGCCTGTTGCGCAATGAGCTGCGCCAACGGCCCCGACCGCTCCAACGCCGGCAGATAGGCCCGGCGCAGCCAGGTTTCGGCGGTGACAGATAGGGGCACGAGGGTGGGGATAGAGTGCTGAAAGACTGAAAGCGCCGACGGCGCATCGACCTGGACGTTCCAATCGCTGTCGTGGCCCCACTGCGGGAACCCCGGCCGGGGCGGGAAGACATAGCCGCCCATGAGGTAGAGATTCGCCCGCTGCAGGATGCCAGGCGAGCGCCGCTCCAAGAGCGCCAGGTTCGTATAGGCGCCGATAGCAGCGATGATCGCCCCCTGCTCGATGCTGCGCTCCAGCAGAGAGAGGGCGCGCTCGAGGGGGCCCGGGGCGGGCGGCACCGGCTCGGGCCAGTAGGCGCTTTCTTCCGGCAGCCCCGGCCACACGCGATAGTAGCCCTCCGCGGCATCCGCGCCGGCAGCGACGGGTATATCCGCCCGGCCGGCGAGCTTCAGGGCATAGCGCACATAGCCCGCCCGCCGGCCGCCATCGTCCGAATTGGTGGTGACGGCCAGCAGCTCGGCGCCCGGCCAATTGAGCACCATGGCCAGCGCGCACAGATCGTCGATATCGCCGCCGAGGTCGGTATCGATATGCAGCTTGAGCATGGGCGTTGCCTCCAATCTGGGCGGAGAGCCGGCGGAGACAAGGTATGGAGAAGGACAGGGAGGAGGGCAGCCCCGTCCCCCTGTGTCTGATCGCTGGGGCGATGCTGTCGGTAAACTCGTTACGTGCTCGACCCAAGCCGCCCGAGGCTCCGAAAGCCTCGGGCTCAGAGTGGCAAAGCCCCTCCGAGGCTCGTACAGGCCCCAATCTCGCCGTGCAAGACAGAACTGTCCCACACGAGCCCGCAGGGCTTTGCTTTTCTCAGCCCGGCGGCTTCAGTCCCGGGTCATCCCGATCGAGCGCGCAACCGGGTTTACCAACAGTATCGCTTTAGCCTCGGGTCCCCTGCACGAGCACGCAAGAGAGTCTACCAACCGTATCGCCAGAGCTGATCCGCTCACACGTTCAGCATATTATACCGAAAAGGGGTTGTGGGCAAAGAGCGCCATCCGGTTACGTGCTCGCGTAAAGGATCGGCGTGATGGCCGCGGTGTCTTGGCGAATCTCGAGACTACACAAGCCCGCAGAGCTTTATTCTTAGCCCGATGGCTTCAGGCTACTGTTGGTAAACTCGGCTGTGTGCCCGAGCGAGGCAGCTTGCCGGCCCCAGGAGCAGATCCAGGGGGTGTGCACCCAAGGCGTCATGCCGGGCGGTTGCGCAAGCCCCTGACCGGGCAAAGGGATGAGGGCTGCAACCCTCCGGCGGCGCCATACGTAATGCCATTGCGGCATGCCGCCGCGGTCAAGGAATTGCTGATTCAGGCAAGAGGTCCCGACTCATTCGCGCATAGAAGGAGCACAGCCATGAACAACAGAGTATTGGTCGCCTATGGCAGCAAACACGGCGCCACCCGAGGGATCGCCGAGCGCATCGGCGAGGTGCTGCGCGCGGCGGGCCTGCAGGCCGATGTGATGCCTGCCGACCGGGCCATTGACCTTTCCCCCTATCGGGCGATCGTGCTGGGCAGCGGGGTCTATGCTGGCTCCTGGGTCAAGGAAGCGGCAGCCTTGCTGCAGGCGAAAGAGGCCGAGCTGGCCCAGCGGCCGGTGTGGCTCTTTTCCGATGGTCCAACGGGCGAGGGCGATCCGGTCGAACTGATGAAGGGCTGGCGCTTCCCGCAGGCGCTGCAGCCCGTCGCCGACCGCATCAAGCCGCGCGACATTGCCTTTTTCCATGGCATGATCGACCTGCAGACGATGAGCCTGCCCGAGAAACTGATCGTCAAGGCGCTCAAGGCGCCGGTCGGCGACTATCGCAACTGGGATGCCATCACGGCCTGGGCGGAGGGCATCGCTGCAGAGTTGATGCGGGACGCACAATAAGTAATGCGTAAGGTTGCACTTGAACATATGTTGCTTTACGCGGCGTCTGCTCCGGCGAGACTGACGCGAAGCATCGGGCATGCCAAAATGGCAACCTTACGCATTACGGATTACTTATTACGCGTCATGGCAACCTTACGCATTACTTCATTACTTATTACGGAACCCTACTCCACGATCTGGATCCGCTCGCCCTCTTTCAGCGCCACCACAATGCAGTCGTTCGCATAGGTGCGCTCAGGCAGCACGATCAGCACATTGGCCGGGTCGGCATTGGGGCTGATCGGCGCGTGGTGCCACACGCCCGGCCGCAGCACCACCATCGTACCCTTGGGCACGCGGAAGACCTGGAAGCTGGCCAGCGGAGGCGTATCATCAGGCGTGGCCGGCCCCACGTGGATGAGGACGTCGTTATCCAGCGGCAGAATGCCCTCGCAGGTAGCGGTGTGATACTCGGTCGTATCGATCACCAACGGCCGTGGCTCCACCCGGCAGACGGAGAACGAGGCGATCGCTGCGCCCCCCAAGTCCTGCTGGATCATATCGCGGAAGAACTCGATAGGCGGGGCGCCGATCCGTTCGGTCTGCGGGTTGATGAGATTGGCATAAAAGCCAAAGGGGAGGAAACCGGCAACATCCAGTGTGCGTACCTTGACTGTGCTCATCTCTATCTCCTTTGCCGTGCCATCCGGCAACCTTCTTTAGGGGTGTGGAATAGTATAGGCTATCTACGCAACCTTGGCGAGTTTCCCCTCACCCCTCACCCCTGCATCCTCAATTGACAAACTTTGCCTCCAGCAGTAAGGTTGCATCTATTGACATTTGCCTTGTTGCCCCGCCCAGGCGGGCCTCTCTATTCGGAGGTCAACAGTATGCCCGACTTTACCCCCTATACCCGTCGCGAGCTTGACCACGTCCTGCAGGAAATTGAGCGCGCCATCTACACCCCCATTGGCGACCTGGCCATCAGCGCCTGGCGCACCCGAGAGCCCGTCCCCTATGCCCAACGGCAGACGGGCGAGGCGCTGCACCTGCAGGTTGGCGACTCCTGGGGGTCGCTCTTCGACTGCGCCTGGTTCCGCTTCACAGGGCAGATCCCCTCAAGCGCGGCAGGCCAGCCAGTCGTGGCGTTGATCGACGTCAACGGCGAGCTGTGCGTGGTGGATGAGGCAGGCGTGCCCGTGCGCGGGTTGACCAATGCCGCCTCCTCCTATGATTATTCGCTGGGCCGGCCGGGCAAGCGCGTGCTGCCCCTCACCCCCAGTGCGCGCGGCGGCGAGGCGGTAACGATCTGGGCCGACGCGGGCTGTAACGACCTCTTCGGCAACCTGCAGGAGAACGGCCGCATCAAACAGGCTCAGCTCGCCATTTGTCACGAAGAGGTGCGCGCCCTCTATTACGATTTCGAGGTCCTGCTGGATTTCCTCAAGGTGCTGCCAGAGAGCTCGGTCCGCTACGCCCAGATTCTGCGGGCGCTGCACGACGCCCGCTTGCTTCTGGTTGCTGGCGGCGCGGCTGAGGCTGAGGCAGCCCGGGCGGTCCTGCGCCCCATGCTGGCCAAGCGCGGCGGCGATCCCTCACTGCGCATCAGCGCCATCGGCCACGCCCACATGGACCTGGGCTGGTTGTGGCCCATCCGCGAGACCAAGCGCAAGGGTGCGCGCACCTTTGCCACCGCCCTGGCCAATATGGAGCGCTACCCCAATTACCGCTTTGGCGCATCGCAGCCGCAGCTTTTCCAGTGGATGAAGGAAGAGTACCCTGCCCTCTACGAGCAGATCAAGCGCCGCGTGCTGGAGGGCCGCCTGGAGCCCCAGGGCGCCATGTGGGTGGAGGCCGATACAAACATCTCGGGCGGCGAGGCGCTGGTGCGCCAGATCCTTTACGGCAAGCGCTTTTTCCGGCAAGAGTTCGGTGTGGAGATGCGCTACCTCTGGCTGCCCGACGTGTTCGGTTATTCCGGCGCTCTGCCCCAGATCCTCAAACGCGCTGGGGTCGATTACTTTATGACGCAAAAGATGTCGTGGAACCAGGTGAACCACTTTCCCTATCACTCTTTCCACTGGCAGGGCATCGATGGCACGCGCGTCCTGAGCCACCTGCTGCCCGAGGAGACCTACAACAGCCCCGGCCTGCCCCGTGCGGTCGTTAAGATCGAGCAGAACTATTACCAGAAGGGCGTCTCAGATCGGGCGCTGATGCTCTTCGGCATCGGCGACGGCGGCGGCGGCCCCGGTGAGGAGCACATCGAGCGCCTGGAGCGCATCCGCGACCTGGCCGGTCTCTCGCCGGTAACGCAGGAGCCGGCGGTGGCGTTCTTTGCCGACTGGCAGAAGGATGCTGCCCGTTTCCCCACCTGGGTGGGCGAACTCTACCTGGAGCGGCACGCGGGCACCCTCACAACTGAGGCCAGGAACAAGTGGTACAACCGGCGTATGGAGCAGGCCCTGCGCGAGCTGGAATGGACCGCAGCCTGGGCCGGCGATTACCCGGCTGCCCGCCTGGGCGAGATCTGGCGCGAGGTACTGCTCTACCAGTTCCACGATATCCTGCCCGGCTCGTCTATCAAGCGCGTTTATGACGAGTCGCTGGCCCGCTACGCCGCCCTGCTGAGTGAGGTCGAAGGGCTGACGGCCCGCGGCGAGGCACAGATCGCACAGCAGGTCGATACCCGCGGCCTGCAGGCCCCCGCCGTGTTCTTTAACTCGCTCTCCTGGCCGCGCAGCGAGTGGGTCGCGTGCTCCGGAAACCGATGGCGGCAGGTGACCGTGCCCGCCCTGGGCTACTGCGCCGTAGATATGGGGGATACTGTGACGGAAGACCCAAGTCGGGGAGACTTCCGCAGTCTGGTCGCCACGCCCACCCGTTTGGAAAACGACCTCCTGCGCGTCGAGTTGGCTGCGGATGGCTCGATCGTCTCCGTCTATGACAAAGAGGCCGCCCGCGAGGCCATCGCCCCCGGTGAGCACGCCAACCGCCTGGCCGTCTACCGCGATTATGGCGACGCCTGGGACTTTTCCCTGGACTATGCTGAGCAGACGCCGCACTACATGCAGCTCGTTTCCAGCCAGCCGCGGGTCGAGGGGCCGCGCGCCATCCTGGTGCAGACTTACCGCTACGGCCACTCGGAGCTGGTGCAGGAGATTGCCCTCACCCTGGGCAGCCGGCGCCTCGATTTCGACAGCCGCCTGCACTGGCGCGAGACGGCCTCTATGCTGCGCACCCGCTTCCCGGTCGCCGTCCATGCCGACGAGGCGACCTATGAGATCCAGTTCGGCTCCATCCGCCGGCCCACCCACAAGAACACCACCTGGGACCTGGCCAAAGATGAGGTCGCGGCCCACAAGTACGCCGACCTCTCGCAGGGCGATTATGGCGTGGCGCTCCTGAACGACAGCAAGTACGGCCACCGGGTCAAGGGGAACGTGCTCGACCTGGACCTGCTGCGCAGCGCCCCCTACCCGGGCCCCCGCCACGTGCAGGATGCCGACGTCGCCCCCGGCGAGCCGCATCACGGCTATACCGATCAGGCCGACCACGTCTTCCGTTACGCCCTCTACCCACACCAGGGCGATCACGTCGCCGGGCGCGTGGCGCAGGCCGGCTATGAGCTGAATATCCCCCTGCGCCGGGTAGAGACGGGCGTACACGCCGGCGCCCGGCCCGCGGCCGCGTCGTTCCTGGAACTGAGCGCGCCCAACGTCATCGTCGAGGCGGTCAAGCGGGCGGAGGACGGTGACGCCCTCATCATCCGCCTCTACGAGGCTGCCCACGCCGGCGCGCGCGCCACGGTGCGCTTCGGTTTGCCGGTCAAGATGGTAGAGGAGGCCGACCTCATGGAGGTCCCCCTGCGCACCCTGGAGTGCCGGGAGGGCGCCGTCGAGCTCGAATTTGCGCCTTTTGAGATCAAGACCCTGCGCGTGACCCGGTAGATGGTATCTGGGGTTTGCAGTGGTTTGGCTTCAGCCTGCCCGTGCTATGGCGCGGGCAGGCTGAACCCAAACCACTGCAAACCCCAGGGCGAGGTCGCCGGACGGCGGCAGCGCAAAAGGCCCGGCAACCCCGCGGGCAGATCGCCACAGAGCAAAGGAGGCCCCATGCCAGCCAAGAGCACCCCGGAGACGATCGAGAACCGCTAGGACATCCTTTACGCCGAGTACCCGGAGGTCTATGACCGCTTTGCGTGCATGCCCTACCGGCCCCGGGTCGAGAAGGTGCTGGCCGAAACGATTTGCACGTCTCGCATCCGCCTGCAGACCGGTAGACCGCGCGCCGCGAAAGGGGGCAGGCATGCAGAATGGCGTTCGAGAGGTTGAGATGCGACCACCGGTAGAAACAGAGCTGGTTCAGCGTGTGGCGTGGCTCATACGGCTGCGTTGGCTGGCGCCGGTCGGTATCGTCCTCGTCACGGCTGTGGCCCGCTTCATCCTGGGCCTGCAAGCGCCCTGGCTCAAGCTGGCCGGGATGGCGTTGCTCATTGCCCTGTACAACGCAGGCTTTGCCTGCTGGCAGGCCCAGCTCCAACGACATGCGCGGGGCAGGTTGGCGCCCTACCGCTTGCTGGCAAACAGCCAGGTGGCTGCGGACTGGCTGGCGCTGACATTGCTGCTGCACTGGACGGGCGGCATCGAGAGCCCCTTGGCGCCCTATTACTTGCTGCACGTTGTCATTGCCTGCGTGCTCCTTTCGCCTCGAGAGGCGGCAATGCAGGCAGCCCTGGCCTCGGTGTTGCTGGCAGGATTGGCTGGTCTGGAATACACCGGCCTCTGGCAGCACCAGCCCTTGCTGAACTATTTGCCCCTGGGTCTCTATAATCGGCCGGTTTATCTGGTGGCTGTCCTGTTCTTCTTCACGACGACCCTCTACATCACCGTGTTTCTGGCCACCAGTGTCACGCGCAGCCTGCGCCGCCGGGACCTGGAGATGCTGGGCCTGCAGTCTCGCCTGCAGGACCTCAACCGCCGCACCCAGGCCCTCTATGAGACCTCCATTGACCTCTCGTCCAGTCTGCAGCTCGACGAGGTGCTCAACCGGCTGGTGCGTACCACCACCGAGATCATGAATGCCAAGGGCTGCTCCGTTCGCCTTCTGACCGACGACGGAAAGCGCCTGGAGCTGGTAGCAGCCTATGGCTTGAGCCAGGATTATTGGAAAAAGGGGCCGGTAGAGCCGGCCCATAGCCTGCTCGATCAGGAAGCGCTGCAGGGTAAGACCGTCATGGTCCTCAACGCCCCCACAGATCCGCGCTTGCAGTACCATGAAGAGGTCGCGCGCGAAGGAATCTGCTCGATCCTCTGCGCCCCACTGATTGCCAAAGGGCAGCCGATCGGCGTGATACGTGTCTATTCCGCCGTCTGCTACTTTTATGCGCCGGCTGATACGAGCTTCCTGGAGGCCATCGCCAGCGCCGGGGCAGTAGCGATCGATAACGCCCGCGCCTATCGGCAGTTGGAAGAGCTGGACCAGGCCAAATCACGGTTCGTCCAGCTTGTGGCGCACGAGTTGCGCTCGCCCTTGGCGGCCGTGCAGAGCCTGTTGGACGTGCTCCTGGCTGGCTATGCCGGGCCGGTGAACGACAAGGGGACTGAGTTATTGCAGCGAGCCCAACGACGGACGGAATCTCTGATCTCTCTGGTCAACGATCTGCTCGACCTCGCTGCCGGCCGCCTCGATCGCTTGCAGCGCGAGCTTTCGCAGGTTGACCTGCAGACTGTGACCGAACGGGCTGTGGGCCTGCTGCGGCTGCGCGCCGATGGGAAGGGAGTGGCACTGTCTCTTGAGATAGCGCCCGGCAGTTATGAGCTGTGGGGCATTCCGGACCACTTGGAGAGGCTGGTCACCAATCTCGTGGACAATGCGATCAAGTACACCCCCTCGGCTGGCCAAGTTCAGGTTCGTCTGCATCGGGAAGGTGATGATCTCATCCTCACTGTCGCCGACACGGGCATTGGCATCCCCAGTGAGGCCCTGGAGCATCTCTTTGCCGAGTTCTATCGGGCGCCCAATGCTCGAGCCATGGAAAAGGAGGGTACCGGCCTGGGCCTCTCCATCGCCAAACAGGTGGTCGATGAGCACAACGGCCGGATCGATGTACAGAGTCAGTTGGGCATAGGGACAACCTTTACCGTCACCCTCAAAGGAGACAGAAATGGAAAAGCAATGCTTTGACCACAACTGGCGCTTTTGTCTGGACGATTCATATCGCCTGCGCTGGCCCGACGCTGCCGACCCGGCGTGGCGAACGGTGAATCTGCCCCACGATTGGTCCATCGAGGGCGAGCGCCGGCCAGATAACCCCTCCGGCCCCGACGGCGGTTTCTTCCCCATGGGTCGGGGGCTCTATAGCAAGACGTTCGCCGCGCCGCCCGAATGGCGCGGCCAGAAGGTGATGGTCGAGTTCGAAGGCGTGTACATGAACGCCGAGGTCTCGCTGAACGAGCATTTCCTCGGTCGGCACCCCTACGGCTATACGAGCTTCGTGTTGGACCTCTCGCCCTACCTCAAACCCGGCGCCGAGAACACCCTGCGTGTACGGGTGGATAACAGTACCCTGATGAACAGCCGTTGGTACTCTGGCTCGGGCATCTACCGGCACGTGTGGCTGCTGACGGCGGGGCCGGTGCACGTGGCGCACTGGGGCGTCTATGTCACCACACCCGTGGTCTCGGCCGAGGCGGCCACAGTGCGGGTGCGCACCACCCTCGAGAATGACACCGCCTCCGCGCAGCCTGTGACCCTCCGCTCGCGCGTCCTTGCGCCCGATGGCTCGATAGCTGCCGTAACCGAAACGGCGGAGACCCTCGCCGCGCACGGCCGGCGCGAGTTCGCCCGCGAGCTGACCGTGGCCGCGCCCCAGCTCTGGTCGCCCGATACGCCAAACCTCTATCGCCTGGAAACGGAGGTGCTCGTGGCAGGGCAGGTGGTGGATACGGAAGTTACCCCCTTTGGCATCCGCAGCCTGCACGTCGATGCCGAGTTGGGCTTCCTCCTCAACGGCCGGCCCCTGGCGCTCCGTGGCGGCTGCGTGCACCACGATAACGGTGTGCTCGGCGCCGCCTCCTTCGACCGCGCCGAGGAGCGCAAAGTCGAGCTGCACAAGGCCTCCGGCTATAACGCCATCCGTTGCGCCCACAACCCGCCTGCGCCTGCCTTTCTCGAGGCCTGTGACCGCCTGGGCATGCTCGTGATCGACGAAGCCTTTGACTGCTGGCGCGAAGGCAAGAATCCGGGCGATTACCACGTCGCGTTCGATGACTGGTGGCAGCGCGATATCGAGAGCATGGTCCGACGCGACCGCAATCACCCCAGTATCATCATGTGGAGCATCGGCAACGAGGTGAACGAGCGCGACGGCCGCAGCGGCGGTGCGCAGGTCGCGCGCATGCTGGCCGACCATGTGCGCTCGCTGGACCCGACCCGGCCCATTACCTCAGCCATCTGCGGCCTCTGGGGCCCCGGCGAGTGGGCGCAGACGGACCCCGTCTTTGCCGCCCTCGATGTCGGTGGCTACAACTATCAGGAGAAGCAGTACCGCCCCGACCACGAGCGGCACCCCGAGCGCGTGATGGTCGGCCTGGAATCGGTGCCCCTGGAGGCCTTTGAGCACTGGATGGATGTGCAGGACCTGCCCTATGTGATCGGCGATTTCGTCTGGACCTCTCTCGATTACCTGGGGGAAGCGGGCATCGGCCGCCTGCGCCCCGTGGGCGAGAAGGAGCACCTCCCCGGCTATCCCTGGCACCAGGCCAACTGCGGCGACATGGACCTCTGCGGCTTCAAGCGACCGCAATCCTACTACCGCGACGTGCTCTGGCAGCGGGGCGATCCGCTCTACATCGCCGTGCACACCCCCCTGCCCGCCGAGCCCAAGCTCGAGCCCTCCTACTGGGGCTGGCCCGAGGTCTGGCCCAACTGGACCTGGCCGGGCCGTGAGGGAGAGACCTTCAAGGTAGACGTCTACTCGGCCTGTGAGCAGGTCGAGCTCTTCCTGAACGGGCGCTCGCTGGGCGCGCAGCCGACCACCCGCCGGGAGCGTTTTATGGCCACCTTTGACGTGCCCTATGAGCCGGGCGCGCTCAGGGCCGTCGGTTATCAGGGCAGTAAGCCATGCGCCGAATGCCCCCTCCAGACGTGCAGCGCCCCCGCACGCATCCGCCTGAGCCCCGACCGCGCCGCCATCAAGGCTGCGCCGGGCAGCCTGAGCTACGTCACCGTCGAGATCCTCGATGCGGAGGGGCGAGTGCACCCCACCGCCGAGCCACAGGTGTTCTTCACTATCCAGGGGCCGGGCGCCATCGCCGCCGTGGGCAACAGCAACCCGCGCAGCGAAGAGCCCTACCGGGGGCACACGCGCCGGGCCTTCCGCGGCCGCTGCCTGGCCGTCGTACAGGCAGGCGAGCAGTCGGGCGAGATCCACCTGCGCGCCCAGGCCGATGGGATCGAGCCGGCGGAGGTTGTGATTCGGGCAGAATAAGCACTTTGGAGCACGAAAGGCGCGAAAGGCACAAGCCACACTCCGGCCATATGATTGTTTATCAACGCCACCTGGCTCAACCTTTTCGCGCCTTTCGTGCTCCAAAGCGTCCTCGCACCCCAGCACTTTCAACTCACCGATATATGCTTTTCGTTCATTTTGACCAAATCAATTACTCTGCCTATAATAGTTTCATGGAACAGAAACTATTAGCGGGCGCTGAGCGCGAGCAGATGATCGAGCAGGTGGTGGGGCTGCAGAAAAGCTTCGTCCATCAACTGCAGGCCAATATCGCCCCCCTGTGGTCTCGGCTCGACCTGACGATGAGCCAGCTCAAGGCGCTCCAGGTGATTGCGCACAGCGGCCCTTTGCCGGTCGGCGGGTTGGCTCAGGCCCTGGATATCGGCAAGCCGGCCGCCAGCCTTCTGGTCAACGTGCTCGTCCGGCGCAACCTGGTGACGCGAACAGAGGACCCGGCCGACCGGCGGCGCACGCTGGTCGAGCTCTCTGCCCACGGCCGCGAGCTGGTCGAGCAGCTCCAAGGGAGCCACCAGCGCCTGGTGAATTGGCTGCGGCGCCTGAGCGATCAGGACCTGGCGGGCCTGTCACAGGCGCTGCAGGCCCTGCTCGCTATCGCCTCTGCGGACCTGTCCCCGTGCGACCACGGCAAGCTTCCCCCCACGGAAGAGCCGGGCCCTGTTACAGCCCGCTGAACGGGGTATACCGGAGCGCACGCCCCGGCAATACGCACGCCCAACCAGCGACGATGCTTTTTTCCCAACTGGCGCCTTGCGGGCTCGCGCCTGCCGCGCCATCATCGCCCCTGCCCCGGAAGGAGCAAGTCGATGCGACGTTTACGAGCGCTAATGCGCAAAGAACTGACCCACATGCGGCGCGACCCGCGCACGGTGGTGATGATTTTCATTATGCCCATCCTGCAGTTACTTCTGCTGGGCTATGCCACCAACATGGATGTGCGCAATGTGGTCACGGTGGTGTTCGACCAGGATAACAGCCAGGCGAGCCGCGCCCTGCTGGACGCGTATCGGGCCACCGGTTATTTCGCCCTCGACTATGTGGTCTATAGCGAGGCCGACGCCCGACGATTGATCCAGGGCGGGCAGGCCCGCGTGGCCATCATGATCCCGCCCCAATACGCCGATGACCTGGCTGCAGGCCGCACGGCAACGGTAGCTGTGCTGATTGACGGCTCCGACTCGACCATCGCCAGCACCGCCCTCTCGGCCGCTACCCTCGTCGGCCAGGCGCAGGGAGCCAAGATTCGCCTGGAACAACTGGCCGCCCGCGGCCCGGTGATGAGCGCCGACTCACCCCTGGACGTGCGCACCCGCGTGCTCTACAACCCGGATATGCAGAGCAGCTATAACCTGGTTCCCGGGCTGATCGCCATGATCCTGATGATGACGACGACGAACCTGACCTCGGCGGCCATCGTCAAGGAGCGGGAACGCGGCACCATCGAGCAACTGATCGTGACGCCCATTCGCAACTGGGAGCTGGTGATCGCCAAGATCACCCCCTACGTCATCGTCTCCATGGCGAATGTCCTCCTTATCCTCCTTGTGGGCACGCTGTGGTTCCATGTGCCCATCCGTGGCAGCTTTGCCCTCTTGCTGACCATCAGCGCGCTTTTCCTGCTGCCCAACCTGGGCCTGGGCCTGTTGGTGTCAACCTTTGCCCGCACCCAACAGCAGGCCCAATTCATGGTCATGCCCATCATGCTGCCGTCCATGATGCTCTCGGGGTTCATCTTCCCCGTCGCCGCCCTGCCGCCCGTCCTGCAGGCCATCGCCAAGCTACTGCCTTTGACCTATTTCTTGCAGGTCTTGCGCGCCATCGTCATCAAGGGAGCAGGCTTGGAGCTGATCCTGCCCCAGGTTCTCGCCCTGACGGCCTTTGCATTGGCCCTGCTGGGGCTCGCAGCGCTCCGCTTCCGCAAGACACTCGACTAGACTCAAACTCTGGAAAGGGGTATCTCTATGAAATCATCTCGCCTGTCAGGCGGATTCAGGATCGTTGCTATCGTAGCGGTCATTGTTGTGCTGGCAGCAGCCGGGGGCTGTTATGTGTTGGACCGCAACCAGGCCGCCGACCATGCGCTGACGGCCTCGGGCACCATCGAAACGCGCGTGGTGAACCTCTCGTCGGACCTCAATGGGCGTGTGCTCCAGGTGCTGGCCGAAGAGGGGCAGAGCGTGAAAGCTGGGCAGGCGCTGGCCAAGCTCGACGATGCGACCCTGCAGACCCAACTGGCCCAGGCCAAGGCCGCCCTCCAGACGGCGCAGGCCAACTATGACCTGCTCGCGGCCGGGCCGACGGCCGAGCAGTTGCGCCAGGCCCAGGCGGCCCTGGACGCGGCGCAAGCCAAGCTCGATGCCATCAAGGCGGGGCCGCGGCCCGAGACGGTTGCCCAGGCCGAGGCGAACCTGGCGGCGGCGCAGGCCAAGCTGGATCAGGTGAAAAAGGGGGCAACCGACCAGGACATCGCCCTGGCCAGGCTGGCCGTCGAACAGGCGAAGGACGCCCTGTGGGCTGCTCAGAGCAGCCGTGATGGCATCTGCGGGAACAAGATGGCGCCCTCGTACCAGTGCACCGCGGCCCAGGCGCAGGTGGCCGCGGCAGAAACGGGCGTGCAGCAGGCCGAGACGCGGCTCGCCCAGCTCCAGGCCGGCTCTACCCCTGAGGTCATCTCGCAGACCGAAGAAGCGGTGCGCATTGCCCAGGCCCAATTAGCCCTGGCCAAGCAGCCCTACACCTCCTATGATGAGAAGGCAGCGGCGGCGCAGGTGGAGCTTGCCCAGTCTCAGCTCGATGCGCTCAAGGCCGGCACGCGAGCGCAGCAACTGGCGGCGGCGCAGGGTCAGGTCGACACGGCCAAGGCCCAGGTGCAGGCCATTCAGCTCCAGTTGAACAAAGTCACGGTGACGGCTCCCATAGATGGCGTGATCCTTTCGCGCAGTATCGAGCCGGGCGAGATGGCCATGGCCGGGGCGACATTGTTCCAGATCGGCCAGCTCAACTCTCTCGAGGTGACCGTCTATCTGCCGGAGGAAGAGTTTGCGCGCGTCACCCACGGTGAGCAGGCTTCGGTTCATGTCGATGCCTATCCCAATCGCACCTTTACGGCCACGGTGCTGCGCGTTGCCGATCAGGCCGAGTTCACCCCGCGCAATGTGCAGACTACCGAGGGCCGCAAAGACACCGTATTTGCCGTACGCCTGAGCATCGCCAACCCCGACCTGGCCCTCAAGCCCGGCACGCCGGCCGATGTAACCTTTGCCCAAAAGTGATATGGATAAGGAATTTCTGCTCGAAACCGAGGACCTGGTCAAGACGTTCGGCTCCCTGCGCGCCGTGGACGGCCTGAACCTGCAGGTGCGGCCCGGTGAGATGGTCGGCCTGGTGGGGCCCGACGGCGCAGGCAAGACGACAGCCATGCGCCTGCTCTGCGGCGCCCTCAACCCCACGAGCGGGCGGATCCGCGTCGCCGGCTATGAGCTGCCCAGGCAGGTCGAGCGCGCACGGGAGCATATCGGCTACCTGGCGCAGGCTTTCAGCCTCTACGGTGATCTGAGCGTGGCCGAGAATCTCGATTTCTTTGGCGAGGTTTTCGACATCCCCAGCGCTGAGCGCCGCGCCCGCTCGCGGGAGTTGCTCGAGTTCGCGGGGTTGGCGAAATTCGCCGACCGCCCGGCCATCGCCCTCTCCGGCGGCATGCAGAAAAAGCTCGGGCTGGCGACGGCCCTTGTGCACCGCCCGCAGGTGCTGCTGCTCGACGAGCCGACGGGCGGCGTCGACCCGGTCGCCCGGCAGGAGTTCTGGCACCTGCTCATCGGGCTGATGCGGGCGGGGTCGGCAGTGCTGGTCAGCACACCCTACATGGATGAGGCCATGCGCTTCAACCGCGTCATCTTTATGAACAAAGGCCAGGCCCTGCTCGATGGCACGCCACGCGAGCTGATCAATCGCCTGCAGGGGCGCGTGCTCGAGCTGGCGGCCCAGCCCCAGGGAGAGGCCCGGCGCGTGGCCGCTAAAGACCCCGACGTGGAAGATGTGCAGACCTTTGGCGATCGCCTGCACCTGCGCGTGCGCGAGGCGGCCGGGCCGTTGGCGCGCCTGCCCAATGCACTCGCGGCCGCCAGCGTCACCCTCATCCACCTCAGGCCCGTCAGCCCGACGCTCGAGGATGTGTTCATGCATTTGCTGGAGAGTTGAGCCATGGCTAGTGAAGGGACGCCCGCTATCAGCGTGCAGGGCCTGACCAGGCGGTTCGGCAGCTTTACTGCCGTGGATCATGTGTCCTTCACGGTCCAGCCGGGGGAGATTGTCGGCTACCTGGGGCCGAACGGTTCAGGCAAGACAACGACCATCCGCATGCTGTGCGGGGTGCTGCGCCCCACCGAGGGCTCTATCCAGGTGCTGGGGGTCGATGTCGTCCACAAGCCGGAGGCCGTCAAGTCGCGCATCGGCTACATGTCACAGAAATTCGCCCTGTACGATGACCTGACGGTGATCGAGAACCTCGAGTTCTACGCCGGGGCCTATGATGTGCCCCGCGAGAGGGAGAAAGAGCGGCTGGTCGAGATACTCCAGATGGCCGGGCTGGAGAAACGCACCGGCACTCCGGCGCGCGACCTTTCAGGGGGCTGGCGGCAGCGCCTGGCGCTGGGCTGCGCCCTGGTCCACCAACCGCCTCTGCTCTTCCTCGACGAGCCCACCAGCGGCGTGGACCCGGTAGCCCGCCGCGAGTTCTGGGACCTGATCTATGAGCTGGCCGCCGGCGGCACGACCATCATGGTGACGACCCACTATATGGACGAGGCCGAGCATTGCAGCCGGGTCGGGTTCATGCATAGCGGGCGCCTGCTGGCCTTTGACAGCCCCAGCGCGCTCAAAGCGCGACACCTGCGCGGCGCGGCATGGGCGCTGGACGCCTCGCCCCTGCTCGAAGCCATCGAGCTTCTGAGCGCTCTGCCCGGCATCGCCCAGGCCCGCCTGCACGGCGACCGCGCCCAGGTCATTATCGCCTCCGACGAATGGACCCCGGCGACACTGGCCGCCAAGCTCGCCGGGCAGGGCATCACCGTGGCTGCTGTCGAGACTGTAGAGCCCACCCTGGAGGATGTGTTCACCCTGTTGGCGCATCACAACAACAACGGCCATTGAGGGAAGAATAGAGGTAGACCTGACAGGTTTAGAAAACCTGTCAGGTCTACCTCACCCCAGAGTCTCAGCGCACCAAGTAGATGATACCCACAATCACACCGATCGTGACCACGATCCAGCGCAGGGTCGCTGGCTTGACGCGCCCCGCCAGCCGGCCGCCGAGCATCCCGCCCGCAATGGCGCCGACCGCCATCACCAGCGCCACGATCCACACGACCTTGCCGGAAAAGACGAAAAAGATAGCGGCGGCCATATTGGTGCTGAAAGAGACGGCCTGTTTCAGGGCGTTGAGGCGCGTCAGCGAGTCCTCCAGCACCAGGCCCAACACCGCCAGCACAATCACGGAAAGCCCGGCGCCGAAATAGCCGCCATAGATCGCGGCCACGCCGACGGGCAGCCACACGAGCTTTTCCAGCGTCGCCGAGGCCGACGCCCGCCCCGAGCGCCGGATCAGCCAGCCCCGCACCGGGTCCTGCACCGCCAGCAGGCCCGAGGCCAGCAGGATCAGATAGGGCACCAGCTCACTGAACAGCTTCTCCCCCGTGTTCAACAGCAGATAACCGCCGATGAGCCCGCCGACGACGCCGGCCGGCGCCACCAGCCACAGCCGCTTCTCCTGGCCACGCAGGTCCTTCAACTGGGCAAAGGTCGCCGAGAGGTACCCGGGGCTCAGGGCCACCGTATTGGTGACGTTCGCGGCCACCGGCGGAATCCCCACCGCGACCAGCGCCGGGAACGAAATCAGTGTGCCGCCGCCAGCCAGCGCATTGATGGCGCCGGCGGCCGCAGCGGCCAATGCTACCAGCACAAACTGGAACAAGCTCATGATGACCAACCCCATTCCCTATGGTGTCAACACCTGCATGCACAGAGGTTGAGTATATTCTGATGTCCGCAGCGCGCCAAACAGGGCTTTCATAAAGGGATGTGGAGTGGGGGTTGGAGCCTGCCTTGCCACCCTGCAGGGTGGCAAGGCAGGCTCCAACCCCCACTCCACATCCCTTTATGAAAGCCCTGTTTGGCGCGCTGCGGACATCAGAATATACTCAACCTCTGTGCATGCAGGTGTTGACACCATAGGGAATGGGGTTGGTCATCATGAGCTTGTTCCAGTTTGTGCTGGTAGCATTGGCCGCTGCGGCCGCCGGCGCCATCAATGCGCTGGCTGGCGGCGGCACACTGATTTCGTTCCCGGCGCTGGTCGCGGTGGGGATTCCGCCGGTGGCCGCGAACGTCACCAATACGGTGGCCCTGAGCCCCGGGTACCTCTCGGCGACCTTTGCCCAGTTGAAGGACCTGCGTGGCCAGGAGAAGCGGCTGTGGCTGGTGGCGCCGGCCGGCGTCGTCGGCGGGCTCATCGGCGGTTATCTGCTGTTGAACACGGGGGAGAAGCTGTTCAGTGAGCTGGTGCCCTATCTGATCCTGCTGGCCTCGGGCCTGCTGGCGGTGCAGGACCCGGTGCGGGGCTGGCTGATCCGGCGCTCGGGGCGGGCGTCGGCCTCGGCGACGCTGGAAAAGCTCGTGTGGCTGCCCGTCGGCGTGGCCGCGATCTATGGCGGCTATTTCGGCGCCGGGCTTTCCGTGATTGTGCTGGCGGTGTTGGGCCTGGTGCTGGAGGACTCGCTGACGCGCCTCAACGCCCTGAAACAGGCCGTCTCTTTCAGCACCAATATGGCCGCCGCTATCTTTTTCGTCTTTTCCGGCAAGGTCGTGTGGATCGTGGCGCTGGTGATGGCGGTCGGCGCCATTGCGGGCGGGATGCTCGGCGGCCGGCTGGCGGGGCGCGTCAAGCCAGCGACCCTGCGCTGGATCGTGGTCACGATCGGTGTGATTGTGGGTATCATCTACTTGGTGCGCTGAGACTCTGGGGTGAGGTAGACCTGACAGGTTTTCTAAACCTGTCAGGTCTACCTCTATTCTTCCCTCAATGGCCGTTGTTGTTGTGATGCGCCAACAGGGTGAACACATCCTCCAGGGTGGGCTCTACAGTCTCGACAGCAGCCACGGTGATGCCCTGCCCGGCGAGCTTGGCGGCCAGTGTCGCCGGGGTCCATTCGTCGGAGGCGATAATGACCTGGGCGCGGTCGCCGTGCAGGCGGGCCTGGGCGATGCCGGGCAGAGCGCTCAGAAGCTCGATGGCTTCGAGCAGGGGCGAGGCGTCCAGCGCCCATGCCGCGCCGCGCAGGTGTCGCGCTTTGAGCGCGCTGGGGCTGTCAAAGGCCAGCAGGCGCCCGCTATGCATGAACCCGACCCGGCTGCAATGCTCGGCCTCGTCCATATAGTGGGTCGTCACCATGATGGTCGTGCCGCCGGCGGCCAGCTCATAGATCAGGTCCCAGAACTCGCGGCGGGCTACCGGGTCCACGCCGCTGGTGGGCTCGTCGAGGAAGAGCAGAGGCGGTTGGTGGACCAGGGCGCAGCCCAGCGCCAGGCGCTGCCGCCAGCCCCCTGAAAGGTCGCGCGCCGGAGTGCCGGTGCGTTTCTCCAGCCCGGCCATCTGGAGTATCTCGACCAGCCGCTCTTTCTCCCTCTCGCGGGGCACATCATAGGCCCCGGCGTAGAACTCGAGGTTCTCGATCACCGTCAGGTCATCGTACAGGGCGAATTTCTGTGACATGTAGCCGATGCGCGACTTGACGGCCTCCGGCTTGTGGACGACATCGACCCCCAGCACCTGGATAGAGCCCTCGGTGGGGCGCAGCACCCCGCACAGCATGCGGATGGTCGTTGTCTTGCCTGAACCGTTCGGCCCCAGGTAGCCGACAATCTCCCCCGGCTGGACCGTGAAGGACACATGATCCACGGCAGTAAAGCTGCCGAACCGCCTGGTCAGGCCCTGCACGCTGATAGCGGGCGTCCCTTCACTAGCCATGGCTCAACTCTCCAGCAAATGCATGAACACATCCTCGAGCGTCGGGCTGACGGGCCTGAGGTGGATGAGGGTGACGCTGGCGGCCGCGAGTGCATTGGGCAGGCGCGCCAACGGCCCGGCCGCCTCGCGCACGCGCAGGTGCAGGCGATCGCCAAAGGTCTGCACATCTTCCACGTCGGGGTCTTTAGCGGCCACGCGCCGGGCCTCTCCCTGGGGCTGGGCCGCCAGCTCGAGCACGCGCCCCTGCAGGCGATTGATCAGCTCGCGTGGCGTGCCATCGAGCAGGGCCTGGCCTTTGTTCATAAAGATGACGCGGTTGAAGCGCATGGCCTCATCCATGTAGGGTGTGCTGACCAGCACTGCCGACCCCGCCCGCATCAGCCCGATGAGCAGGTGCCAGAACTCCTGCCGGGCGACCGGGTCGACGCCGCCCGTCGGCTCGTCGAGCAGCAGCACCTGCGGGCGGTGCACAAGGGCCGTCGCCAGCCCGAGCTTTTTCTGCATGCCGCCGGAGAGGGCGATGGCCGGGCGGTCGGCGAATTTCGCCAACCCCGCGAACTCGAGCAACTCCCGCGAGCGGGCGCGGCGCTCAGCGCTGGGGATGTCGAAAACCTCGCCAAAGAAATCGAGATTCTCGGCCACGCTCAGATCACCGTAGAGGCTGAAAGCCTGCGCCAGGTAGCCGATATGCTCCCGTGCGCGCTCGACCTGCCTGGGCAGCTCATAGCCGGCGACGCGGATCCGCCCGCTCGTGGGGTTGAGGGCGCCGCAGAGCAGGCGCATGGCTGTCGTCTTGCCTGCGCCGTCGGGCCCCACCAGGCCGACCATCTCACCGGGCCGCACCTGCAGGTTCAGGCCGTCCACGGCGCGCAGGGAGCCGAACGTCTTGACCAGGTCCTCGGTTTCGAGCAGAAATTCCTTATCCATATCACTTTTGGGCAAAGGTTACATCGGCCGGCGTGCCGGGCTTGAGGGCCAGGTCGGGGTTGGCGATGCTCAGGCGTACGGCAAATACGGTGTCTTTGCGGCCCTCGGTAGTCTGCACATTGCGCGGGGTGAACTCGGCCTGATCGGCAACGCGCAGCACCGTGGCCGTAAAGGTGCGATTGGGATAGGCATCGACATGAACCGAAGCCTGCTCACCGTGGGTGACGCGCGCAAACTCTTCCTCCGGCAGATAGACGGTCACCTCGAGAGAGTTGAGCTGGCCGATCTGGAACAATGTCGCCCCGGCCATGGCCATCTCGCCCGGCTCGATACTGCGCGAAAGGATCACGCCATCTATGGGAGCCGTCACCGTGACTTTGTTCAACTGGAGCTGAATGGCCTGCACCTGGGCCTTGGCCGTGTCGACCTGACCCTGCGCCGCCGCCAGTTGCTGCGCTCGCGTGCCGGCCTTGAGCGCATCGAGCTGAGACTGGGCAAGCTCCACCTGCGCCGCCGCTGCCTTCTCATCATAGGAGGTGTAGGGCTGCTTGGCCAGGGCTAATTGGGCCTGGGCAATGCGCACCGCTTCTTCGGTCTGCGAGATGACCTCAGGGGTAGAGCCGGCCTGGAGCTGGGCGAGCCGCGTCTCGGCCTGCTGCACGCCCGTTTCTGCCGCGGCCACCTGCGCCTGGGCCGCGGTGCACTGGTACGAGGGCGCCATCTTGTTCCCGCAGATGCCATCACGGCTGCTCTGAGCAGCCCACAGGGCGTCCTTCGCCTGTTCGACGGCCAGCCTGGCCAGGGCGATGTCCTGGTCGGTTGCCCCCTTTTTCACCTGATCCAGCTTGGCCTGCGCCGCCGCCAGGTTCGCCTCGGCCTGGGCAACCGTCTCGGGCCGCGGCCCCGCCTTGATGGCATCGAGCTTGGCTTGCGCCGCGTCCAGGGCCGCCTGGGCCTGGCGCAACTGCTCGGCCGTCGGCCCGGCCGCGAGCAGGTCATAGTTGGCCTGCGCCGTCTGGAGGGCGGCCTTGGCCTGGGCCAGTTGGGTCTGCAGGGTCGCATCGTCGAGCTTGGCCAGCGCCTGCCCAGCTTTCACGCTCTGCCCCTCTTCGGCCAGCACCTGGAGCACACGCCCATTGAGGTCCGACGAGAGGTTCACCACGCGCGTTTCGATGGTGCCCGAGGCCGTCAGCGCATGGTCGGCGGCCTGGTTGCGGTCCAACACATAACAGCCCCCGGCTGCTGCCAGCACAACAATGACCGCTACGATAGCAACGATCCTGAATCCGCCTGACAGGCGAGATGATTTCATAGAGATACCCCTTTCCAGAGTTTGAGTCTAGTCGAGTGTCTTGCGGAAGCGGAGCGCTGCGAGCCCCAGCAGGGCCAATGCAAAGGCCGTCAGGGCGAGAACCTGGGGCAGGATCAGCTCCAAGCCTGCTCCCTTGATGACGATGGCGCGCAAGACCTGCAAGAAATAGGTCAAAGGCAGTAGCTTGGCGATGGCCTGCAGGACGGGCGGCAGGGCGGCGACGGGGAAGATGAACCCCGAGAGCATCATGGACGGCAGCATGATGGGCATGACCATGAATTGGGCCTGCTGTTGGGTGCGGGCAAAGGTTGACACCAACAGGCCCAGGCCCAGGTTGGGCAGCAGGAAAAGCGCGCTGATGGTCAGCAAGAGGGCAAAGCTGCCACGGATGGGCACATGGAACCACAGCGTGCCCACAAGGAGGATAAGGAGGACATTCGCCATGGAGACGATGACGTAGGGGGTGATCTTGGCGATCACCAGCTCCCAGTTGCGAATGGGCGTCACGATCAGTTGCTCGATGGTGCCGCGTTCCCGCTCCTTGACGATGGCCGCCGAGGTCAGGTTCGTCGTCGTCATCATCAGGATCATGGCGATCAGCCCGGGAACCAGGTTATAGCTGCTCTGCATATCCGGGTTGTAGAGCACGCGGGTGCGCACGTCCAGGGGTGAGTCGGCGCTCATCACCGGGCCGCGGGCGGCCAGTTGTTCCAGGCGAATCTTGGCTCCCTGCGCCTGGCCGACGAGGGTAGCGGCCGAGAGGGCGGTGCTGGCGATGGTCGAGTCGGAGCCGTCAATCAGCACAGCTACCGTTGCCGTGCGGCCTGCAGCCAGGTCATCGGCGTATTGGGGCGGGATCATGATGGCCACGCGGGCCTGCCCGCCCTGGATCAATCGTCGGGCGTCGGCCTCGCTATAGACCACATAGTCGAGGGCGAAATAACCGGTGGCCCGATACGCGTCCAGCAGGGCGCGGCTCGCCTGGCTGTTATCCTGGTCGAACACCACCGTGACCACATTGCGCACATCCATGTTGGTGGCATAGCCCAGCAGAAGTAACTGCAGGATGGGCATAATGAAAATCATCACCACCGTGCGCGGGTCGCGCCGCATGTGGGTCAGTTCTTTGCGCATTAGCGCTCGTAAACGTCGCATCGACTTGCTCCTTCCGGG
The DNA here is from genome assembly GCA_034436375.1 of Anaerolineae bacterium. GTDB lineage: Bacteria > Chloroflexota > Anaerolineae > SpSt-313 > SpSt-313 > DAOTVS01. The sequence goes on from DAOTVS010000304.1 coordinate 25,271, forward strand.
GCAGGGGCGATGATGGCGCGGCAGGCGCGAGCCCGCAAGGCGCCAGTTGGGAAAAAAGCATCGTCGCTGGTTGGGCGTGCGTATTGCCGGGGCGTGCGCTCCGGTATACCCCGTTCAGCGGGCTGTAACAGGGCCCGGCTCTTCCGTGGGGGGAAGCTTGCCGTGGTCGCACGGGGACAGGTCCGCAGAGGCGATAGCGAGCAGGGCCTGCAGCGCCTGTGACAGGCCCGCCAGGTCCTGATCGCTCAGGCGCCGCAGCCAATTCACCAGGCGCTGGTGGCTCCCTTGGAGCTGCTCGACCAGCTCGCGGCCGTGGGCAGAGAGCTCGACCAGCGTGCGCCGCCGGTCGGCCGGGTCCTCTGTTCGCGTCACCAGGTTGCGCCGGACGAGCACGTTGACCAGAAGGCTGGCGGCCGGCTTGCCGATATCCAGGGCCTGAGCCAACCCGCCGACCGGCAAAGGGCCGCTGTGCGCAATCACCTGGAGCGCCTTGAGCTGGCTCATCGTCAGGTCGAGCCGAGACCACAGGGGGGCGATATTGGCCTGCAGTTGATGGACGAAGCTTTTCTGCAGCCCCACCACCTGCTCGATCATCTGCTCGCGCTCAGCGCCCGCTAATAGTTTCTGTTCCATGAAACTATTATAGGCAGAGTAATTGATTTGGTCAAAATGAACGAAAAGCATATATCGGTGAGTTGAAAGTGCTGGGGTGCGAGGACGCTTTGGAGCACGAAAGGCGCGAAAAGGTTGAGCCAGGTGGCGTTGATAAACAATCATATGGCCGGAGTGTGGCTTGTGCCTTTCGCGCCTTTCGTGCTCCAAAGTGCTTATTCTGCCCGAATCACAACCTCCGCCGGCTCGATCCCATCGGCCTGGGCGCGCAGGTGGATCTCGCCCGACTGCTCGCCTGCCTGTACGACGGCCAGGCAGCGGCCGCGGAAGGCCCGGCGCGTGTGCCCCCGGTAGGGCTCTTCGCTGCGCGGGTTGCTGTTGCCCACGGCGGCGATGGCGCCCGGCCCCTGGATAGTGAAGAACACCTGTGGCTCGGCGGTGGGGTGCACTCGCCCCTCCGCATCGAGGATCTCGACGGTGACGTAGCTCAGGCTGCCCGGCGCAGCCTTGATGGCGGCGCGGTCGGGGCTCAGGCGGATGCGTGCGGGGGCGCTGCACGTCTGGAGGGGGCATTCGGCGCATGGCTTACTGCCCTGATAACCGACGGCCCTGAGCGCGCCCGGCTCATAGGGCACGTCAAAGGTGGCCATAAAACGCTCCCGGCGGGTGGTCGGCTGCGCGCCCAGCGAGCGCCCGTTCAGGAAGAGCTCGACCTGCTCACAGGCCGAGTAGACGTCTACCTTGAAGGTCTCTCCCTCACGGCCCGGCCAGGTCCAGTTGGGCCAGACCTCGGGCCAGCCCCAGTAGGAGGGCTCGAGCTTGGGCTCGGCGGGCAGGGGGGTGTGCACGGCGATGTAGAGCGGATCGCCCCGCTGCCAGAGCACGTCGCGGTAGTAGGATTGCGGTCGCTTGAAGCCGCAGAGGTCCATGTCGCCGCAGTTGGCCTGGTGCCAGGGATAGCCGGGGAGGTGCTCCTTCTCGCCCACGGGGCGCAGGCGGCCGATGCCCGCTTCCCCCAGGTAATCGAGAGAGGTCCAGACGAAATCGCCGATCACATAGGGCAGGTCCTGCACATCCATCCAGTGCTCAAAGGCCTCCAGGGGCACCGATTCCAGGCCGACCATCACGCGCTCGGGGTGCCGCTCGTGGTCGGGGCGGTACTGCTTCTCCTGATAGTTGTAGCCACCGACATCGAGGGCGGCAAAGACGGGGTCCGTCTGCGCCCACTCGCCGGGGCCCCAGAGGCCGCAGATGGCTGAGGTAATGGGCCGGGTCGGGTCCAGCGAGCGCACATGGTCGGCCAGCATGCGCGCGACCTGCGCACCGCCGCTGCGGCCGTCGCGCTCGTTCACCTCGTTGCCGATGCTCCACATGATGATACTGGGGTGATTGCGGTCGCGTCGGACCATGCTCTCGATATCGCGCTGCCACCAGTCATCGAACGCGACGTGGTAATCGCCCGGATTCTTGCCTTCGCGCCAGCAGTCAAAGGCTTCGTCGATCACGAGCATGCCCAGGCGGTCACAGGCCTCGAGAAAGGCAGGCGCAGGCGGGTTGTGGGCGCAACGGATGGCGTTATAGCCGGAGGCCTTGTGCAGCTCGACTTTGCGCTCCTCGGCGCGGTCGAAGGAGGCGGCGCCGAGCACACCGTTATCGTGGTGCACGCAGCCGCCACGGAGCGCCAGGGGCCGGCCGTTGAGGAGGAAGCCCAACTCGGCATCGACGTGCAGGCTGCGGATGCCAAAGGGGGTAACTTCCGTATCCACCACCTGCCCTGCCACGAGCACCTCCGTTTCCAGGCGATAGAGGTTTGGCGTATCGGGCGACCAGAGCTGGGGCGCGGCCACGGTCAGCTCGCGGGCGAACTCGCGCCGGCCGTGCGCGGCGAGGGTCTCCGCCGTTTCGGTTACGGCAGCTATCGAGCCATCGGGCGCAAGGACGCGCGAGCGGAGGGTCACAGGCTGCGCGGAGGCGGTGTCATTCTCGAGGGTGGTGCGCACCCGCACTGTGGCCGCCTCGGCCGAGACCACGGGTGTGGTGACATAGACGCCCCAGTGCGCCACGTGCACCGGCCCCGCCGTCAGCAGCCACACGTGCCGGTAGATGCCCGAGCCAGAGTACCAACGGCTGTTCATCAGGGTACTGTTATCCACCCGTACACGCAGGGTGTTCTCGGCGCCGGGTTTGAGGTAGGGCGAGAGGTCCAACACGAAGCTCGTATAGCCGTAGGGGTGCCGACCGAGGAAATGCTCGTTCAGCGAGACCTCGGCGTTCATGTACACGCCTTCGAACTCGACCATCACCTTCTGGCCGCGCCATTCGGGCGGCGCGGCGAACGTCTTGCTATAGAGCCCCCGACCCATGGGGAAGAAACCGCCGTCGGGGCCGGAGGGGTTATCTGGCCGGCGCTCGCCCTCGATGGACCAATCGTGGGGCAGATTCACCGTTCGCCACGCCGGGTCGGCAGCGTCGGGCCAGCGCAGGCGATATGAATCGTCCAGACAAAAGCGCCAGTTGTGGTCAAAGCATTGCTTTTCCATTTCTGTCTCCTTTGAGGGTGACGGTAAAGGTTGTCCCTATGCCCAACTGACTCTGTACATCGATCCGGCCGTTGTGCTCATCGACCACCTGTTTGGCGATGGAGAGGCCCAGGCCGGTACCCTCCTTTTCCATGGCTCGAGCATTGGGCGCCCGATAGAACTCGGCAAAGAGATGCTCCAGGGCCTCACTGGGGATGCCAATGCCCGTGTCGGCGACAGTGAGGATGAGATCATCACCTTCCCGATGCAGACGAACCTGAACTTGGCCAGCCGAGGGGGTGTACTTGATCGCATTGTCCACGAGATTGGTGACCAGCCTCTCCAAGTGGTCCGGAATGCCCCACAGCTCATAACTGCCGGGCGCTATCTCAAGAGACAGTGCCACTCCCTTCCCATCGGCGCGCAGCCGCAGCAGGCCCACAGCCCGTTCGGTCACAGTCTGCAGGTCAACCTGCGAAAGCTCGCGCTGCAAGCGATCGAGGCGGCCGGCAGCGAGGTCGAGCAGATCGTTGACCAGAGAGATCAGAGATTCCGTCCGTCGTTGGGCTCGCTGCAATAACTCAGTCCCCTTGTCGTTCACCGGCCCGGCATAGCCAGCCAGGAGCACGTCCAACAGGCTCTGCACGGCCGCCAAGGGCGAGCGCAACTCGTGCGCCACAAGCTGGACGAACCGTGATTTGGCCTGGTCCAGCTCTTCCAACTGCCGATAGGCGCGGGCGTTATCGATCGCTACTGCCCCGGCGCTGGCGATGGCCTCCAGGAAGCTCGTATCAGCCGGCGCATAAAAGTAGCAGACGGCGGAATAGACACGTATCACGCCGATCGGCTGCCCTTTGGCAATCAGTGGGGCGCAGAGGATCGAGCAGATTCCTTCGCGCGCGACCTCTTCATGGTACTGCAAGCGCGGATCTGTGGGGGCGTTGAGGACCATGACGGTCTTACCCTGCAGCGCTTCCTGATCGAGCAGGCTATGGGCCGGCTCTACCGGCCCCTTTTTCCAATAATCCTGGCTCAAGCCATAGGCTGCTACCAGCTCCAGGCGCTTTCCGTCGTCGGTCAGAAGGCGAACGGAGCAGCCCTTGGCATTCATGATCTCGGTGGTGGTACGCACCAGCCGGTTGAGCACCTCGTCGAGCTGCAGACTGGACGAGAGGTCAATGGAGGTCTCATAGAGGGCCTGGGTGCGGCGGTTGAGGTCCTGCAGGCGAGACTGCAGGCCCAGCATCTCCAGGTCCCGGCGGCGCAGGCTGCGCGTGACACTGGTGGCCAGAAACACGGTGATGTAGAGGGTCGTCGTGAAGAAGAACAGGACAGCCACCAGATAAACCGGCCGATTATAGAGACCCAGGGGCAAATAGTTCAGCAAGGGCTGGTGCTGCCAGAGGCCGGTGTATTCCAGACCAGCCAATCCTGCCAGCAACACCGAGGCCAGGGCTGCCTGCATTGCCGCCTCTCGAGGCGAAAGGAGCACGCAGGCAATGACAACGTGCAGCAAGTAATAGGGCGCCAAGGGGCTCTCGATGCCGCCCGTCCAGTGCAGCAGCAATGTCAGCGCCAGCCAGTCCGCAGCCACCTGGCTGTTTGCCAGCAAGCGGTAGGGCGCCAACCTGCCCCGCGCATGTCGTTGGAGCTGGGCCTGCCAGCAGGCAAAGCCTGCGTTGTACAGGGCAATGAGCAACGCCATCCCGGCCAGCTTGAGCCAGGGCGCTTGCAGGCCCAGGATGAAGCGGGCCACAGCCGTGACGAGGACGATACCGACCGGCGCCAGCCAACGCAGCCGTATGAGCCACGCCACACGCTGAACCAGCTCTGTTTCTACCGGTGGTCGCATCTCAACCTCTCGAACGCCATTCTGCATGCCTGCCCCCTTTCGCGGCGCGCGGTCTACCGGTCTGCAGGCGGATGCGAGACGTGCAAATCGTTTCGGCCAGCACCTTCTCGACCCGGGGCCGGTAGGGCATGCACGCAAAGCGGTCATAGACCTCCGGGTACTCGGCGTAAAGGATGTCCTAGCGGTTCTCGATCGTCTCCGGGGTGCTCTTGGCTGGCATGGGGCCTCCTTTGCTCTGTGGCGATCTGCCCGCGGGGTTGCCGGGCCTTTTGCGCTGCCGCCGTCCGGCGACCTCGCCCTGGGGTTTGCAGTGGTTTGGGTTCAGCCTGCCCGCGCCATAGCACGGGCAGGCTGAAGCCAAACCACTGCAAACCCCAGATACCATCTACCGGGTCACGCGCAGGGTCTTGATCTCAAAAGGCGCAAATTCGAGCTCGACGGCGCCCTCCCGGCACTCCAGGGTGCGCAGGGGGACCTCCATGAGGTCGGCCTCCTCTACCATCTTGACCGGCAAACCGAAGCGCACCGTGGCGCGCGCGCCGGCGTGGGCAGCCTCGTAGAGGCGGATGATGAGGGCGTCACCGTCCTCCGCCCGCTTGACCGCCTCGACGATGACGTTGGGCGCGCTCAGTTCCAGGAACGACGCGGCCGCGGGCCGGGCGCCGGCGTGTACGCCCGTCTCTACCCGGCGCAGGGGGATATTCAGCTCATAGCCGGCCTGCGCCACGCGCCCGGCGACGTGATCGCCCTGGTGTGGGTAGAGGGCGTAACGGAAGACGTGGTCGGCCTGATCGGTATAGCCGTGATGCGGCTCGCCGGGGGCGACGTCGGCATCCTGCACGTGGCGGGGGCCCGGGTAGGGGGCGCTGCGCAGCAGGTCCAGGTCGAGCACGTTCCCCTTGACCCGGTGGCCGTACTTGCTGTCGTTCAGGAGCGCCACGCCATAATCGCCCTGCGAGAGGTCGGCGTACTTGTGGGCCGCGACCTCATCTTTGGCCAGGTCCCAGGTGGTGTTCTTGTGGGTGGGCCGGCGGATGGAGCCGAACTGGATCTCATAGGTCGCCTCGTCGGCATGGACGGCGACCGGGAAGCGGGTGCGCAGCATAGAGGCCGTCTCGCGCCAGTGCAGGCGGCTGTCGAAATCGAGGCGCCGGCTGCCCAGGGTGAGGGCAATCTCCTGCACCAGCTCCGAGTGGCCGTAGCGGTAAGTCTGCACCAGGATGGCGCGCGGCCCCTCGACCCGCGGCTGGCTGGAAACGAGCTGCATGTAGTGCGGCGTCTGCTCAGCATAGTCCAGGGAAAAGTCCCAGGCGTCGCCATAATCGCGGTAGACGGCCAGGCGGTTGGCGTGCTCACCGGGGGCGATGGCCTCGCGGGCGGCCTCTTTGTCATAGACGGAGACGATCGAGCCATCCGCAGCCAACTCGACGCGCAGGAGGTCGTTTTCCAAACGGGTGGGCGTGGCGACCAGACTGCGGAAGTCTCCCCGACTTGGGTCTTCCGTCACAGTATCCCCCATATCTACGGCGCAGTAGCCCAGGGCGGGCACGGTCACCTGCCGCCATCGGTTTCCGGAGCACGCGACCCACTCGCTGCGCGGCCAGGAGAGCGAGTTAAAGAACACGGCGGGGGCCTGCAGGCCGCGGGTATCGACCTGCTGTGCGATCTGTGCCTCGCCGCGGGCCGTCAGCCCTTCGACCTCACTCAGCAGGGCGGCGTAGCGGGCCAGCGACTCGTCATAAACGCGCTTGATAGACGAGCCGGGCAGGATATCGTGGAACTGGTAGAGCAGTACCTCGCGCCAGATCTCGCCCAGGCGGGCAGCCGGGTAATCGCCGGCCCAGGCTGCGGTCCATTCCAGCTCGCGCAGGGCCTGCTCCATACGCCGGTTGTACCACTTGTTCCTGGCCTCAGTTGTGAGGGTGCCCGCGTGCCGCTCCAGGTAGAGTTCGCCCACCCAGGTGGGGAAACGGGCAGCATCCTTCTGCCAGTCGGCAAAGAACGCCACCGCCGGCTCCTGCGTTACCGGCGAGAGACCGGCCAGGTCGCGGATGCGCTCCAGGCGCTCGATGTGCTCCTCACCGGGGCCGCCGCCGCCGTCGCCGATGCCGAAGAGCATCAGCGCCCGATCTGAGACGCCCTTCTGGTAATAGTTCTGCTCGATCTTAACGACCGCACGGGGCAGGCCGGGGCTGTTGTAGGTCTCCTCGGGCAGCAGGTGGCTCAGGACGCGCGTGCCATCGATGCCCTGCCAGTGGAAAGAGTGATAGGGAAAGTGGTTCACCTGGTTCCACGACATCTTTTGCGTCATAAAGTAATCGACCCCAGCGCGTTTGAGGATCTGGGGCAGAGCGCCGGAATAACCGAACACGTCGGGCAGCCAGAGGTAGCGCATCTCCACACCGAACTCTTGCCGGAAAAAGCGCTTGCCGTAAAGGATCTGGCGCACCAGCGCCTCGCCGCCCGAGATGTTTGTATCGGCCTCCACCCACATGGCGCCCTGGGGCTCCAGGCGGCCCTCCAGCACGCGGCGCTTGATCTGCTCGTAGAGGGCAGGGTACTCTTCCTTCATCCACTGGAAAAGCTGCGGCTGCGATGCGCCAAAGCGGTAATTGGGGTAGCGCTCCATATTGGCCAGGGCGGTGGCAAAGGTGCGCGCACCCTTGCGCTTGGTCTCGCGGATGGGCCACAACCAGCCCAGGTCCATGTGGGCGTGGCCGATGGCGCTGATGCGCAGTGAGGGATCGCCGCCGCGCTTGGCCAGCATGGGGCGCAGGACCGCCCGGGCTGCCTCAGCCTCAGCCGCGCCGCCAGCAACCAGAAGCAAGCGGGCGTCGTGCAGCGCCCGCAGAATCTGGGCGTAGCGGACCGAGCTCTCTGGCAGCACCTTGAGGAAATCCAGCAGGACCTCGAAATCGTAATAGAGGGCGCGCACCTCTTCGTGACAAATGGCGAGCTGAGCCTGTTTGATGCGGCCGTTCTCCTGCAGGTTGCCGAAGAGGTCGTTACAGCCCGCGTCGGCCCAGATCGTTACCGCCTCGCCGCCGCGCGCACTGGGGGTGAGGGGCAGCACGCGCTTGCCCGGCCGGCCCAGCGAATAATCATAGGAGGAGGCGGCATTGGTCAACCCGCGCACGGGCACGCCTGCCTCATCCACCACGCACAGCTCGCCGTTGACGTCGATCAACGCCACGACTGGCTGGCCTGCCGCGCTTGAGGGGATCTGCCCTGTGAAGCGGAACCAGGCGCAGTCGAAGAGCGACCCCCAGGAGTCGCCAACCTGCAGGTGCAGCGCCTCGCCCGTCTGCCGTTGGGCATAGGGGACGGGCTCTCGGGTGCGCCAGGCGCTGATGGCCAGGTCGCCAATGGGGGTGTAGATGGCGCGCTCAATTTCCTGCAGGACGTGGTCAAGCTCGCGACGGGTATAGGGGGTAAAGTCGGGCATACTGTTGACCTCCGAATAGAGAGGCCCGCCTGGGCGGGGCAACAAGGCAAATGTCAATAGATGCAACCTTACTGCTGGAGGCAAAGTTTGTCAATTGAGGATGCAGGGGTGAGGGGTGAGGGGAAACTCGCCAAGGTTGCGTAGATAGCCTATACTATTCCACACCCCTAAAGAAGGTTGCCGGATGGCACGGCAAAGGAGATAGAGATGAGCACAGTCAAGGTACGCACACTGGATGTTGCCGGTTTCCTCCCCTTTGGCTTTTATGCCAATCTCATCAACCCGCAGACCGAACGGATCGGCGCCCCGCCTATCGAGTTCTTCCGCGATATGATCCAGCAGGACTTGGGGGGCGCAGCGATCGCCTCGTTCTCCGTCTGCCGGGTGGAGCCACGGCCGTTGGTGATCGATACGACCGAGTATCACACCGCTACCTGCGAGGGCATTCTGCCGCTGGATAACGACGTCCTCATCCACGTGGGGCCGGCCACGCCTGATGATACGCCTCCGCTGGCCAGCTTCCAGGTCTTCCGCGTGCCCAAGGGTACGATGGTGGTGCTGCGGCCGGGCGTGTGGCACCACGCGCCGATCAGCCCCAATGCCGACCCGGCCAATGTGCTGATCGTGCTGCCTGAGCGCACCTATGCGAACGACTGCATTGTGGTGGCGCTGAAAGAGGGCGAGCGGATCCAGATCGTGGAGTAGGGTTCCGTAATAAGTAATGAAGTAATGCGTAAGGTTGCCATGACGCGTAATAAGTAATCCGTAATGCGTAAGGTTGCCATTTTGGCATGCCCGATGCTTCGCGTCAGTCTCGCCGGAGCAGACGCCGCGTAAAGCAACATATGTTCAAGTGCAACCTTACGCATTACTTATTGTGCGTCCCGCATCAACTCTGCAGCGATGCCCTCCGCCCAGGCCGTGATGGCATCCCAGTTGCGATAGTCGCCGACCGGCGCCTTGAGCGCCTTGACGATCAGTTTCTCGGGCAGGCTCATCGTCTGCAGGTCGATCATGCCATGGAAAAAGGCAATGTCGCGCGGCTTGATGCGGTCGGCGACGGGCTGCAGCGCCTGCGGGAAGCGCCAGCCCTTCATCAGTTCGACCGGATCGCCCTCGCCCGTTGGACCATCGGAAAAGAGCCACACCGGCCGCTGGGCCAGCTCGGCCTCTTTCGCCTGCAGCAAGGCTGCCGCTTCCTTGACCCAGGAGCCAGCATAGACCCCGCTGCCCAGCACGATCGCCCGATAGGGGGAAAGGTCAATGGCCCGGTCGGCAGGCATCACATCGGCCTGCAGGCCCGCCGCGCGCAGCACCTCGCCGATGCGCTCGGCGATCCCTCGGGTGGCGCCGTGTTTGCTGCCATAGGCGACCAATACTCTGTTGTTCATGGCTGTGCTCCTTCTATGCGCGAATGAGTCGGGACCTCTTGCCTGAATCAGCAATTCCTTGACCGCGGCGGCATGCCGCAATGGCATTACGTATGGCGCCGCCGGAGGGTTGCAGCCCTCATCCCTTTGCCCGGTCAGGGGCTTGCGCAACCGCCCGGCATGACGCCTTGGGTGCACACCCCCTGGATCTGCTCCTGGGGCCGGCAAGCTGCCTCGCTCGGGCACACAGCCGAGTTTACCAACAGTAGCCTGAAGCCATCGGGCTAAGAATAAAGCTCTGCGGGCTTGTGTAGTCTCGAGATTCGCCAAGACACCGCGGCCATCACGCCGATCCTTTACGCGAGCACGTAACCGGATGGCGCTCTTTGCCCACAACCCCTTTTCGGTATAATATGCTGAACGTGTGAGCGGATCAGCTCTGGCGATACGGTTGGTAGACTCTCTTGCGTGCTCGTGCAGGGGACCCGAGGCTAAAGCGATACTGTTGGTAAACCCGGTTGCGCGCTCGATCGGGATGACCCGGGACTGAAGCCGCCGGGCTGAGAAAAGCAAAGCCCTGCGGGCTCGTGTGGGACAGTTCTGTCTTGCACGGCGAGATTGGGGCCTGTACGAGCCTCGGAGGGGCTTTGCCACTCTGAGCCCGAGGCTTTCGGAGCCTCGGGCGGCTTGGGTCGAGCACGTAACGAGTTTACCGACAGCATCGCCCCAGCGATCAGACACAGGGGGACGGGGCTGCCCTCCTCCCTGTCCTTCTCCATACCTTGTCTCCGCCGGCTCTCCGCCCAGATTGGAGGCAACGCCCATGCTCAAGCTGCATATCGATACCGACCTCGGCGGCGATATCGACGATCTGTGCGCGCTGGCCATGGTGCTCAATTGGCCGGGCGCCGAGCTGCTGGCCGTCACCACCAATTCGGACGATGGCGGCCGGCGGGCGGGCTATGTGCGCTATGCCCTGAAGCTCGCCGGCCGGGCGGATATACCCGTCGCTGCCGGCGCGGATGCCGCGGAGGGCTACTATCGCGTGTGGCCGGGGCTGCCGGAAGAAAGCGCCTACTGGCCCGAGCCGGTGCCGCCCGCCCCGGGCCCCCTCGAGCGCGCCCTCTCTCTGCTGGAGCGCAGCATCGAGCAGGGGGCGATCATCGCTGCTATCGGCGCCTATACGAACCTGGCGCTCTTGGAGCGGCGCTCGCCTGGCATCCTGCAGCGGGCGAATCTCTACCTCATGGGCGGCTATGTCTTCCCGCCCCGGCCGGGGTTCCCGCAGTGGGGCCACGACAGCGATTGGAACGTCCAGGTCGATGCGCCGTCGGCGCTTTCAGTCTTTCAGCACTCTATCCCCACCCTCGTGCCCCTATCTGTCACCGCCGAAACCTGGCTGCGCCGGGCCTATCTGCCGGCGTTGGAGCGGTCGGGGCCGTTGGCGCAGCTCATTGCGCAACAGGCAGAGGCCTTTGCCCGAGACGAGCAGATCGAAACGCGGTATGGGCAGACGTGCCCGGCCCTGCCGGCGGATATCATCAATTTCCAGCACGATCCGCTCGCCTGCGCCATCGCGTTGGGCTGGAATGAAGGGGTGGAGGTCCGTGAGCTGCTGCTGCGTTCGGAGGTGGAGGGGGGCTGGCTGCGGCAGAGGGTCGATGATGGAGGGAGCCCGACGCGCGTGGTGACGCGCGTGGATGGGGCCAGGTTCAGCGAGTTCTGGCTCTCTACAGTCACAGGAGGAAAACATGCCACTGACCTTTGATTTCCCATTTGAGCAGCTCAAGACCTACCAGGGCATCAACCCGCGCCCCGCCGATTTCGATGCCTTTTGGGACCGGGGCCTGGCGGAGATGCGCGCGGCCGACCCGCAGGTGGAGCTGACGCCCGCCGAGTTCCAGGCGCCGGGCGCCGAGTGCTTCCACCTTTACTTCACGGGCGTGGGTGGCGCGCGGGTGCACGCCAAGCTCCTGCGCCCCAAGGCGGCTGCGGCGCCGCACCCGGCCGTCCTGATGTTCCACGGCTATTCGGGCCACTCGGGCGACTGGGCAGACAAGCTGGGTTACGTGGCCCAGGGCTATACCGTCGCCGCCCTTGATTGCCGCGGCCAGGGTGGGCTTTCACGGGATGCGGGCAACGTGACGGGCAACACCCTCCATGGGCATATCATCCGTGGCCTCGATGACGCCCTCAACGGCGCGCCGGAGCATCTGCTCTTCCGCCAGATCTTCCTCGACACAGCCCAGCTCGCCAAGATCGTCATGGAGATGCCCGATGTGGACGCCGATCGCGTCGGCGCGACCGGCGGCAGCCAGGGCGGCGCCCTGACCGTGGCCTGCATGGCCCTGGAGCCGCGCATCAAGCGGGCCGCCCCGCTCTATCCTTTCCTCAGCGATTACAAGCGCGTCTGGGAGATGGACCAGGCCAAGGATGCCTATGCCGAGCTGAAGGAATACTTCCGCCTCTTCGACCCCCGCCACGAGCGCGAGGAGGCCATCTTCGAGAAGCTGGGCTATGTCGATATCCAGTTCCTGGCGCCGCGCATCCGGGCGGAGGTGCTCTGGGGCATCGGCCTGATGGATACCATCTGCCCGCCCTCCAGCCAGTTTGCCGCCTATAACAAAATCACCGCGCCCAAGCAGATGGCGATCTATCCCGATTTCGGGCACGAGGGCCTGCCCGGCATGGCGGACAAGATCTTCCAGTTCATGCTGGGGCTGTAGGCGCCTGACCGTTCTGGGGGAATAGGAAGACGGTCGCATAGCAGTGACTTCTATAGCACGCCGGGTGGACTATTCTGCCAGCGGCATAGGGTCGAGGTACTCGATCTTGAGGGCGCAGGCCCGCTCGATATCGCTGTCGCGCAGGCGCCGGATCTCGATGTCATTGCCCTTGTTACTCACGATGCTTTCCATTCCGTGGCACCTGTGCGTCTGCTGAGTGGGTACTGCATTGGGCCATGGTGACCCAGGTTATGGCCGGGCCAGACGCTCTGCCGCCACCCGGCCTGAAGCCAGAGGTGGGATGTTGGCGCGGGGGGATTGTAAGCCGGATGCACCGCGGCGCACCCGGCGGCAATCCCCCTGCGCCAACGTCCTCGCTGAAGTATGAAATGCGTGAGGCTCGGAGTACAGCAGAATGATAGAGCCGGGACGCCCCGGCTTACTCTTCTGCCACAAAGGAGAGGTGCCGCACAGTGCTGCCCAGGCACGCCCAGTGACCGTTCAGCTTCTCAAACTCGGTGATGGAGCACAGTTTCGCGTCGAGCCCGTCGACATTGCCGACCAGCGCGCGCGCTGCCTCTGTGACGGTGGCCCCATGCCCAACCAGGATCACTTCCCCGGCCTGCTCCCGGTCCAGTTGCTGGATGAACGGCCGGATGCGGGCGAACATGTCGACCTCCTCGGCCGGCTCCGGGTAGGTGACCACGGTGTGCGAGCGGTATTCAGGATCGAACCCGCTGTACGCGCGCCGAATCTCCTCGGGCGTGATGATCTCGGGGAACCCATCGAACCAGGCGGGGCTCAGCCACTCGCCGAGAGCGGGCTCGACCCGGAAGCGGAGGCCGGTCTCCAGGTAGATCATTTGCGCCGTCTGGATGGCCCGCAGAAAGGGCGAGCAGTAGAGGGCGGCGATGGGCCTGCCCCGGAGGTAGGCGCCGGTTTCCCGTGCCTGCTGCACGCCCCGGGCGCACAGGGGCGGGTCATCGGGCCGTTTGGCCGTCAGGCGCCACAATGGGTCTTCATTATCCGCTCGCATGCCGTGCCGGACCAGGAATACGCGACGCATGATTCTCCCTCTGCCTGCAATGTTGCTAGTACGAAAATGAGCTTTACCGCAAAGACGCAAAGAGCGCGAAGAAGGACGCCAAGATGATTGAGAATCCTTTGCATCCTTCGCGCCTTGGCGGTGAGCTATATTCTCACCGTGTGTTGCGCCCAATTGGGCATGGCCGACTGATTTGCCATTGATGGAGTCTAGCCATTTTGCCCAGACACGCAACATGGGGCCTGGGGATTGCGTAGACTCTGATAGGGGTGCTCAAGCCGGGTGGCCGTGGAGCCTTTGACCCCGCAAGGAGTTTAAGCATGAGCTCAGCCGCTGCGCTCAAGCCGGATTACGGCAACTGGGTGGGGAAGAATAACATCTATGTGCCCGGGGTGGCGGGCCTTGTGTTCCTGGGGTTGGCGCTGCTGCTGCCGATATTGGCTGTATTGGCCGCGCTCTGCCTGCTGGTGGCAGGCTATTTCGCCTATGCCCGCTACCGGTTTTCGCCGCGCGGGGGTGGGGTCGAGGACCGCATCCGGGCGCTGGTGCCGGCGCGCCTGGAGTGGGACGGCCGGGGGCAGGCGCTGGACATCGGCTGCGGTAACGGCCCACTGGTGATCGCCCTGGCGCAAAAGTACCCTGGCGCGCGTGTGACGGGCATTGACTACTGGGGAGCACAGTGGGAATACGCGCAGAGCGCCTGCGAAAGAAACGCGCAGGTTGCCGGGGTGACTCAGCGAGTGACTTTTCAAAAGGCCAGCGCCGCATCGCTGCCCTTTGCCGACGGGACTTTTGACGCCGTCGTGAGCAACCTGGTCTTTCACGAGGTGAACGACGCCAGAGACAAGCGCGCACTCATCCGCGAGGCGCTGCGGGTGCTCAGGAAGGGGGGCAAGTTCGCCTTCCAGGATCTCTTCCTGATCGAGCGCGTCTATGGCAGCCCCGACGAGCTGCTGGCAGAGATCCGGAGCTGGGGGATTAGCCGGGTCGAGCTGACCCGCACGCGCGATGAAGCCTTTATCCCCGCCGCGCTCAAGCTGCCGTTCATGGTGGGGAC
>DAOTVS010000305.1:0-3823 GCA_034436375.1 Anaerolineae bacterium
AGGCGGCCAGGGGCCGGCGCGGGCCGCCGGCGCTCCATGTGCAGGCCAAGGTTCTGAGCGCTGACAGGGCTCTCGTGAGAGTCCTGGGCCACTCAGCGTGACAGTCGGAATGCAGGTTGCCCCAACGCTAAACTGCACCCGGGTGCGCATGCAGGTTCATTGAGCAGGACCGCGTCTCTATCGAGGGCACCGAATGGAGAGGTCACAATTGTCGCCCATTTGGCCCGATACCTTCAAGCGGTTGGATGGCCAATCGCAGCAGATCCGGGGGGCGGCGCTGGTCATCCTGGAGCAGATCCTCAGAAAAAGCGCGGCGGGGAGCTGGACCTCATCCCAACTCCTCTCCGGCGCCGTGTTCCGGCAGTATCAGCCCGGCGCCGGAGAGGGGCGTGCCTTAGTCTGATGATTCCCTCCCCCGCGGGTCAGCCAGCCAACTCGTCAAGCGCGGCCAAGAGCCGGTCGATATCCTCCCGGTTGTTGAAGAACGCGGTGGCGACGCGAATGGCGTTATAGTGCGTCACGACGCGCACGTGAATCCGCCAGCGGGTGCGCAGGGTCGCAGCCAGATCAGGGGCTTGCTGGCCATCCATGGAGAAACTGGTCAGGCCAGAAGACTCGGCCCAGTCGCGGGGCGTGAGCAGATGCAGGTAGGGGCGCCGGGCCACCCGCTCTTTGAGATAGGCGCTCAGCGCGGCCATGTGCTGCTCAATGCGGTCCCAACCGAGGGCGCCGACCCAGGCCAGGCTGGCGCCCAGCCCGGCATAGAGCGGCCAGGCCCGGGTGCCGAACTCGAAGCGCCGGCCGTCGAGCCAGGGCTCCGCCTCGCCCGTACCCATATCGGCGCGCTCAAGGGACCCCGCCCCCACGTGAGCCGGCGAGAGCCCCGCCAGGCGCTCGCGCCGCGCATAGAAGATACCCGTCCCCTTGGGGCCGCACAGCCACTTGTGGCCGTTGGAGGTGTAATAGTCGCAGCCGATCTCGCGCACGTTGATGGGGAAGGTCCCCAGGGCCTGGGCGCCGTCGATCAGGCTGAGGACGCCATGAGCCGCTGCCCAGGTCGCCATCTCGCGCGCCGGCAGCCGGGCGCCCGTCTCGCACGGGACCTGGCTGATGGCCAGCAAGCGCGTGCGCGAGCTCAGAACGCCATCCAGCCGCGCCGTCATCTCGGCGGCCTTGGGTGAAACCTCTACCGTGCGGATGCGCACCTCGCGCCGGCGCTGCAGATAGAGCAGCGGATGGGCAATGGCGGGGTGCTCCTCGGTGCTGGTGATGACCTCATCGCCGGGGCGCCAGTCGATGCCAGCCAGTACCAGGTTCACGCCATCGGTGGCGTTGCGGGTAAAGGCGATCTCCCCCGGGTCGGCGCCCAAAAGCCGGGCGACCGCGGCCCGCGTTTCGTTCATCTTGCCGTCCAGGTCGATGGGCGAGGCCACTCCATAGCGCTCGAAAGCGGTCACGGCCTGCATCAGCTCGGCCAGCGCGGGCTCAGGCATCAGGCCATAGGTGCCCACGTTCAGGTAGGTCAGCTCGGCCAGCGCCGGGAAAGCCTGGCGGATGGTGGCCAGGTCGAGAGGAGAAGAGAAAGACAGGGGCATGAGGCTACTCCATCTTTTTTGTTGTCTGCTGGAAAGAGTCACAGTTTTGCCGCAAGGGCACAAAGGGATAAGACGTGGCACGTGCCACGGCGTTGCGGCTGCACCCATTGGCGATCTTGAGATCCATTGACAAGACACGCTTTCGGTGATATCGTAAAATCCTCATTTGTGCTACCCGATGCGCGCCGGCATCGTCCCGCCGATTGCCTGCAAGCCGTCGAGGCTGCGCCTGACTGTATTGGTCAGCCACTTGGGAGGTGAAGCTATGGGCATCTTCGGCCGGCCGAACAGCGAAAAGCTACGGGCCAAACGCGATATCAAGGGGTTGATCGGAGCGCTCAAGGAGTTTTGCGTCGTTCCGGGGGACGGAGAGGCGGCCAAGGCTCTCCTGGAGATCGGCGAGCCAGCCGTCGAGCCGCTGATCGCTGCGCTGAGGCACTCCAACAAGAATGTGCGTGCGAATGCCGCCGGAGTTCTCGGCAAGATGGGGGTGACGAGGGCCGTCGAGCCGCTCATCGCAGCTCTGAAGGATGGGAAGGAGGATGTGCGCATGGCTGCCGTCTGGGCCCTGCGCGACATCGGCGATCCCAGGGCGCGAGAGCCCCTGCAAGCGGCCCTGCAGGATGAATCCGAAGCTGTGCGCGCCCGTGCCGTTGAAGCCTTGGCGAAGCTCAAGGGGCCGAAGGCTATTGAGCTCTTGATCTCGTCACTCAAAAGTGGGGACAAAGGTGTCCGCAGCGAAGCAGCGGAGGCCTTGGGGCAGAGCGGCGATAGCCGGGCCGTGGAACCGCTGATCGCGGCCCTCACGGCTGAAGTTGGGTCCGCCATGCCACCTGCAGTCGCCGCCAGACCCCCCGTCATTCGCCGTGCCTGGAGTCGCCAGGAAGGTGCTGCCCGTGAGAGCATCGTGCAGGCCCTGGGCAGGCTGGGCGACCGCAGAGCGGTGGATGCCCTGCGAGTCACGCTCAAGGACCCGAACGACCGCGTCCGCCTGGCGGCCATGCAAGTACTACAGCAACTCGGCGAACGCGGGGCGGCCAAGGCATTGGCTACCTCATTGCTCTCCAGCGAGGAGTGGCTCCATTTTGATCCTGTCGAGGTGCTGATCAGAGACGAGGCCGCCAGAGCGCTTGCGGCCATGGACGACTCCAGCAGCAGATGACGAGCCTGTCCACATCCCAGAGGTCCAATCATCAAGAGTTCGTGCCGTTGGGCTTGAGCCGCTCAACCCGCTCGAACGTGTAAAGCGTCAATCGGCGCTGCTCCATGTAATGGGCCTGACCGACCAACTCGAGCGGCTAAAGCCCGCTACTACGACAGAAGCGCCAGATGGCGTTCATAGGATAGTAAGGGAGAGGGGGAGCGGCCTTGCGGATCACGCATCACGCATTACGCTATCCACCGCCTGCACCAGCTCCCCGCTCCGCACGAGCTGCCGCGCTGCCTCGATGAGGGGCGCCATGTAGGCATCCTGCTCAAGGAACGGGACCCGCGCGCGGATCAGGCGGTAGGCGGGCGCGGTGCCGCGGCCCAGGGGCACGTCGCCCAGCACCTCACGGCGAAAGTCGACCCCCTGTGCAGCCGCCAGCAACTCGATGGCCAGGATCGTCTCCACGTTGCCCAGGATCTCCCGCGCCCCGCGCGCGGCGATGGGCCCCATGCTCACGTGATCCTCAGTATTGGCGGAGGTAGGCACGGTGTCGACCGAGGCAGGGTGAGCCAGCACCTTGTTCTCCGAGGCCAGCGCCGCCGCCGTATATTGAGCCAGCATGAAACCCGAGTTGAGCCCGCCGTGCTTGATGAGAAAGGCGGGGAGAGTCCCCTGGTTCGAGGCGTCGTCGGTCAGGCGGGTGACACGGCGCTCGGAGATATTGCCAAACTCAGCCAGGGCGATCTTGAGATAATCCATAGCGATGGCCACCGGTTCGCCGTGGAAATTGCCGCCTGAGAGGCAGGTGGCGCGGCCCTCCTGGTCGAAGAAGATCAAGGGATTGTCGGTGGCCGAGTTTAGCTCGATCTCCAGCACCCAGCGGGCGTAAGCGATGGCATCGCGCGCCGCCCCATGCACCTGGGGCATGCAGCGCAGAGTGTAGGCATCCTGCACATTCAGGGGGTCATCGGGGCGCAGGAAACCCGAGCCGGCCAGTAACTGCCGCAGGTAAGCGGCGCAGGCCACCTGCCGCGGGTGCGGGCGCGCGGCGTGGATGCGTTCGTCAAAGGCATTGGGT
>DAOTVS010000306.1:0-9652 GCA_034436375.1 Anaerolineae bacterium
GTGGGCGCGGAATGGGAGCCAGGCGATCAGCCGGCGCCGGCGCAGCGCCGAAAGGGCGGTGTTGGTGGCGATGGCATAGAGCCAGGCGTTCAGGTTTTCCGGCTGCGACCCGCGCTCCAGCGCTTCATAGGCCTTGATAAAGGTCTGCTGCGCCAGGTCCTCGGCCAGGTCGGGGTTGTTGACGAGCGAGCACAGGTAGCGGCAGATGCGCAGGTTGAACTGCTCAAAGAGCAGGGCAAAAGCGCCGGCGTCGCCGCGCTGCACGCGCCGGGCAAGGGGCAAGCTGTATTCCATGGGCACCGGGCACCTCCTCCTCTACTTATAAGACGCACGGAGGGGGCAAAATGTAACAATCAATTCTCCTACCCAAACCTCTATGCTTATGGTATAATCCGCCTGTTTACCTACGTCAATTCGAGCAGCGAAAGGCAGATGCAGGACTGATGGCGCTGGAACGAGGCTCTCAGGAGCCCGCTGTGATCCTGACCCATGACAATGCCGATTTCGATGCCCTGGCCAGCCTGCTGGCGGCGTCCAAGCTCTACCCGCACGCGCGGCCGGTGTTGCCTCCGCGCTGCAACCGCAACGTGCGTGAGTTCCTGGCCCTCTATGCCGATGCGCTGCCCTTTGTGCAGGCCCGGTCGCTGCCCAAGCAAACGGTCGCCCTGGCGGTTGTGGTCGATACGGAAACGGCCAACCCCGTGCGCGGTATGGGCGCGCGCACGCGCCTGGAGATCATTGACCACCACGCGCGCTCTGCGGAGCTTCCGCCCACGGCCGTCTATGTGGGGGCGCCGCTGGGGGCCACAACGACGTTGTTGGTGGAACGGTTGCAAGAGCAGGATGTGCATCTCTCTACGGTCGAGGCCAGCCTGCTGCTGCTGGGCATCTATGAGGACACAGGCTCGCTGACCTATCACGGCACCACGCCCCGCGACCTCAAAGCGGCAGCGTGGGTGGTGGCCCAGGGCGCCAGCTTTGAGATCCTGGAGCGCTTCCTGACCCGGCCGCTGACGGCGGAGCAGCAGGCCCTCCTGGACCGCCTGGTCAACGAGGCCGAAGTGCTGCGGGTGCAGGAGCGCACCGTGGTTATCGCCTGCATTCGTTTGGAGCACTATGTGGAAGAGCTGGCGGCGCTGGCCCACAAGCTGGTGGACCTGTTCGACCCTGATGCCTGCTTCTTGCTGGCGGGGTACGACAGCAAGGTGCAGGTGATCGCTCGCTCGACGACCGATGCGATTGATGTGGGCGCGGTGCTGCGCAGCCTGCAGGGCGGCGGCCACCCCAAGGCGGCGGCTGCGGTGCTGAGCGATACCGAAATGGACACGGTGCGTGAGCAGCTCTTGGACCAGCTGCGCGTGAATGTGCAGCCCGCGGTGACCGTGTCTCAGGTCATGTCGTATGGCGTGCACACGCTGTCGCCGAACCTGACCATCGCCGAGGCGAACGCGCGCATGCGCCGCTATGGGCATGAGGGGTTCCCCGTGGTGGAGGGCGGGCGCCTGGTGGGCGTCCTGACGCGCAGCGAGATTGACCGCGCCCTGCACCACAACCTGGGCGCGGCGCCGGTGCGGGCCTATATGCGCGCCGGGGCCGTGAGTGTGAGCCCAAACGATCCGATCAGCGAGGTGCAGCGCATCATGCTGGAGCACCGCCTGGGCCAGGTGCCGGTGGTGGCGCATGGGCAGGTGCTGGGCATCGTCACGCGCACCGACCTGATCAAGCTCTACAGCATGCCGCCGCGCCCTTCGCGCCAGGCCCAGATTGCCGATCTCCTGAACGCCACGCTGCCGGGACCCTTTCTCGAGCTGCTGCTGCTGGCGCGCGACGAGGCCAACGACCTGGGCCACTCGCTCTATGTGGTTGGGGGGTTTGTGCGCGACCTGTTGCTGGGCCACCCAACCCTGGACCTGGATTTGGTGGTGGAGGGCGAAGCCATCGCTCTGGCGCGCCGGCTGCAGGAGCGCATCGGCGGGCGGGTGCGCAGTCACGGGCGCTTTGGCACCGCCAAGCTGATCCTGCCTGAGGGCCATGCCCCCGAGCTACCGCCAGCCCTCGATTTTATTACCGCGCGCACCGAGTTTTACGCCCACCCCACCGCCCTGCCTCAGGTGGAGCGCAGCTCGATCAAGCAGGACCTCTACCGGCGCGATTTCACCATCAACACCATGGCTATTTGCCTGGACCGGGCGCGCTATGGGGACCTGCTCGACTATTATGGCGGCGAGCGCGACCTCGAAGAGCGCCTGATCCGCGTGCTGCACAGCCTGAGCTTTGTGGAGGACCCCACACGCATCTTGCGCGCCGTCCGTTTTGAGCAGCGGCTGGGCTTTCAGATCGAGGAGCGCACCGAAGAGTTGCTGCGAAGCGCGCTGGACCTGCTCGACCCCGTCAGCGGCGACCGTCTGCGCCACGAGCTGCTGCTGATCCTGCGCGAGCGTGAGCCGGAGCGGGCCTGGTCTCGCCTCGATGACCTGGGCATCCTGCGGCGCCTGAGCCCGGCTTTGATTGCCGATGCCTGGACCACGCGCAAGCTGCAGGAGCTGCGGCAGGCGCTGGCGGATCTGGCGGCGCAGCGGGCGCGCGGCGAGGCCCCTCCCTGGCCTGCTGTGGCCGGCGGGCAGGTGCTCCCGGAGATCCTGGCCCTGGGCCTGCTGACGATGCGCATGGAGTGGCTCCTGTTGGAGCAGCTATTGGTGCGGCTCATGGTGCCGAAGAGCCAGGCGGCTCTGCTGGAGGATATGCAGTCTCTCTATGGGGTCTTGCCGCAGCTCACCCGGGCAGAGAGCGGCAGCGCCCTGGCCTCTCTGTTGCGGCCGTTCCCTGAAGGCGCGCTTTTTGCCGGCTGGGTAGCGGCCGATGAGCCGGCCGTGCGAGAAGCCATTGTGCGCTATCAGACGACACTGCGCGCCGTGCGCCCGGCGCTGAGCGGCGCGCGCCTGAAGGAGCTTGGGCTCGAGCCTGGACCCCTCTATGCCCGTATCCTCGATGCGGTCCGCGACGCGCGCCTCGATGGGTTGGTGCACACGCCCGAGGAAGAGGAGGCGCTGGTGCAGCAGTTGCTGGCTGCCCATCCCTCGGCTTGAGGGGTCGGGATAATAGATATCGCCCCCGGCGCTTTGGCGCCGGGGGCGATATCTATTATCCCGACCCTAAAAGGGCCTATTCTTCCTCTTCCTCCGGCTCTGCGGGCAGCCCCTCATCGCCCAGGAGCTCGATACCCTGGGCTGTGAGCATGGCGACCTGATAGGGCGCCGCGACCGCTTCCGGGTTGCGCTGGGCCAGGCCTGCCAGCCCGCTGCGGCAACTGCGGGCGAGGCCGCGCAAAGGGGCCCCCTCTGCGATCTGCCGGGTGATGCGCTCTTCCAGCGCGAGGCGGCGCGGCAGCGTGAAAACATGGCCCAGAGGAGTCTCGTGAAAAGGGAGTTCGCCGGCTTCGCTTTGTAGCAGGACAGCCTGATAGAGCCCCTGAGCGCGAGACGGCGCGTAGCCGCCGATGATAAAGTAGAGGTGCCGGTTGGCTGCAGCGTGCCCCTCAGGCTTGCCCTGATGGGCGCGCAGATAGCGCGCATAGGCTCCGGCCAGGAAATCTCGCCCTACGGCCAGCGCGTCCTCGAACTCGAGCTGACCGCGCGCCTCCATCCACTGTGCCAGGCGGGCGCTCAGGTCGACACCCACTGCCGCCCCAGCACTCAGGATGGCGGCGTGACTGCCGAGCGCGTACAGACGCTGCTCGACTCTGTGTTCTATCTGGCCTCCCTGCCCTTCACACAATACCAAGCTATCGGTGGCCAGCACCAAACCGTGGCTGTTGTAGCAGACAATTGCCTGGGTCATCGCTCTTGCCCTCCATATCAGGCCTCAGGGCAAAGTATACGGTGCTCAGCCCAAGGCGTCAACTATAACAGAACGGTCTTGTTGCGAATCGGCGCCCAAGGTCGCCGCGCAGCGCTGCGCACTGCCCCTTTGGGCGTATTCAGGAGCGCCTTGCCTCCAGCGCACGGCGAAGAATATCCTGCGCCAGCTGCGGATTGGCCTGGCCACGGGTGGCGCGCATGATCTGGCCCAGGAAGAAGCGCAATACGGCCTCCTTGCCGCCCAGGTATTCGGCCACAGGAGCGGGGTTCTCGTCGAGGATGCGCTCGATCGTGGCCCGGAGCTGGGCCTCATCTGAGATCTGACCCAGACCGCGCTCGGCGATGATCTCGGCGGGCGGCCGGCCGCTGGCGAACATCTCGGCAAAGACCTCCTTGGCCGAGGTCTGCGTGAGCTGCCCGCTGGCCACGCTCTGCAGCAGCGCCACCAGGTTGGCCGGCGTGATGGGCGAGGCCTCGATGGGCCGGTCCTCAGTGCGCAGCAGGCGGAAAAGCTCCCCCGTGATCCAGTTGCTGATCATCTTCGCGTCGACCCCGGCTACGCCCTGCGCTGCCGCGACCGCTTGCTCATAATACTCGGCGACCGCGCGATCGGAGGTCAGCACCCCCGCATCATAGGCCGACAGGCCATACTCGCGCTGATAGCGCTCTGCCCTGGCGGCGGGCAGCTCGGGCAGGCCGGCGCGCAGGCTGTCGACCCAGGCCGGGTCCAGCGTCAGGGGGGGCAGGTCGGGCTCGGGGAAGTAACGATAGTCGTGGGCTTCTTCTTTGTGACGCTGCTCATACGTCGCCTCACGCGCCTCGTCCCAGCCCATCGTCACCTGCTGCACCCGGCCGCCCTCCTCGAGGATGCGCGTCTGGCGGGCAATCTCGTACTCCAGGCTGCGCTGCACGGCGCGGAAGCTGTTGAGGTTCTTGATCTCGACTTTGGTCCCCAGCTCGTCATGGCGCGAGACGGAGACATTGACTTCGACCCGCAGGGCGCCCTTTTCCATATCGCCCGAATTGACGCCCAGATAGCGCAAAATCGAGCGCAGCCGTGTGGCATATTCCCGCGCCTCCTCCGGGCTGTGCATATCCGGCTCGGAGACGATCTCCATCAACGGCACGCCCGCGCGGTTGTAATCCACCAGGCTGCAGCCCTCGATATGGACCAGCTTGCCCACATCCTCCTCCAGGTGCACCCGGCGGATGCCGATGCGCCGCACCACGCCCTCTACCTCGACCTCCAGCCAGCCATTCTGACAGAGCGGCTGGTCGTACTGCGAGATCTGATAGCCCTTGGGCAGGTCGGGGTAGGTGTAATTCTTGCGGTCAAAGTGGCTTTCCTGCGCGATCTCGCAGTTGAGCGCCAGGCCGGTGAGCACCACCTCCTCCACCGCCCGCGCATTGATCACCGGCAGCGCCCCCGGCAGCCCCAGATCTACCGGGCACACATGCGTATTGGGCGGCGCCGAGGCATAGTCGGCGGAACAGCCGCAGAACATCTTGGACTGGGTCTGCAACTGGGCGTGCACTTCGATGCCAATAGTGGCGCGGTAGGGCATGGGTTGCTCCTTATCACAGGCTATGGGTTGATTGTGCGGGATTATAGCCTGATGGCGTGGGGTGAGTCAACCTCTGCGGTGCCGCTGGGTGCAGGCGATTTCAGAATGACAGGCAAGGCTGCCGGGCCTTTACACAATGGCCGTGGGGGCGACTCGGCAAACCCGGCTGCGAGCTCGAGCAAGGCTATACAACACCCGGCCCATGATGCAAGTGGCATGGTGAGCTTCAGGACGCGCTGCATCTCGTGGGGAAAACTAAACCGAATGCAAAGTGATACCCGCGTGTTCCACGGGGGCGAGACGCAGATCCTACCTTACCCGAGAGGAAAGTCTTTGCCATCCTGCTCCAACCTCCACTAACTCCCGGTGCTCTGGCTGAATAGCGCCTGTCCCAGAATCCCGCCCACATCCGCTGGGTTTCGCGACACAGCCCACTGCCAGCGGCCAAATCCCCTGTGCTGGTTGACGGCCCGGACCCACTCATCAAGGAACTCGCGCTTGGTTTTGTCCTGCTGGGTGTCGCGCCCCTTGGTCTCCAGGACCAGGTAGTCACCCGTCTGCAGGCGGATAAGGAAGTCGGGGCGGTATTTGCGGACGACGCCCTCGAAGATGTAAAGGATCTCGAACCCAAGGTGGTCGTTCTTCACCCAGGCGGCGACGGCGGGGTTGCGGTCCAGTTCCCAGGCCTCGCTGGCCTCCCACGTGCTGTCGTAGACGCAGAGATTGATGTGCGACTTGTTCGTGGGCTCGCAGGGTTTGCTGGTGTACCAGGTGCGCATGTCGCCCGTGGAGCGTATCGGCCGCTCGCTGTCAAAGATGGGCTCGATGGTTTCGGTGTTGTTGAAGCGAATGGCCTCCCAAATGTGCTGGACGAGCTTGCTCATGTTCAACGTCAGCAGGATGCGACGCCGGAGTTCGTCCTGGTAGAAGAGCGGCGGGCTGATCCGGATCTTGTCCGAGGTCAGGAATTGCTCTACCAACCGTATCAGCTGCGCCAGCAGGTACTCTCTATTGCCACGCCAACCCGGCTGCATCTGATCGTAGATGTCGCGCGCGGCCTCGAAGATGATCTTCTGCAGGCGGAACTTGCGGCCGAGGGCTTCGAGGTCGATAGTGGAGATATGAGAGACATCGGGTTTGCCCTCGACGACCGGTGCGAGTTCGGCGAGGGTGGAGGTGTCGTACGCGTTCAATTCCAGGATCTTGACCTGGTCCATGTCGAGAGTGAGCGTAGGCCTGTAGACGTGATCCACGCGGATGATGTTGGGCCAGGCGATCTCGTATTGCTGCTTCTCCGGCACCGGCTGCACCTGCTTGGGCGGGTCGACGGGCTTGGCTATAGTGCCCTCCCCAGCTTCATGGGGCAGGAAGGAAAAGGGCACACCGAAGACATTCACATATTCGGCCGCAAACAAGCCCGTTTCGGGGTTCACCTCGTAAGTAGTGCGCCGCAGGCCGCGACCCACGACCTGCTCGCAAAGGAGTTGGCTGGAAAAGGCGCGCAGGCCCATGATCTGGGTGACCGTCTTGGCATCCCAGCCCTCTGAGAGCATGCCGACCGAGATCACGTTCTGGATCTGCTCACCCGGCTGGCCCAGCTTGCCAACAGTGTCTACCGTGCGGCGGAGCAACTCGGCTTGCTCCTGTTTGCTGACCTTGTGGGTAGGAGCCTCATCATTATCATCATCATCATCCGATTTCCCCGCCTGTTCGGGGTCGGTAGCATCCTCCTGCGCCTCTGCCATGTCGAGCACTTTGGAGTCGATGTGAAGCGTGCGCTCTGGGACGCAGAGTTCGTCAATGAGGATCTTCTTGTGATCGAAAGCGAACTTGATGCGGGCCGCCGTCTCCGTCCGGTTGGCGACGCTGATCATGACGGGCGGGGTTGGGAATCCCTTTTCCTGCCAGCGCCGGGCCGTCTCCAGCCAATCCTTGCCCAGGAGGTAGTAGGCATTGGTCACCAGGTCGGGCAGGGGTTCTTGGGGCTCTGCCCGGCGGTTCAGATCGTCCTTAACCTCTGGGTCATTGTAGATATGGTAGAGGCGCGGCTTGTAGTCTTTGGCGAGGGCGCTATCATCGTGGACCACGACGCGCGGGGTCTTGACCAGGCCGGATTCGATGGCATCGTTCAGCCCGAAATCGCTCACGATCCAGCCAAAGAGCGCCTCATCGGAACTCTTCTTGCCCGAGGGCACAAAGGGGGTGGCCGAAAAGTCGTAGCAGGTGAGGATGCGGCGAGCAGCGTGGATACGATCCAAACCGCTCACCCAGATTGTCGCCTCCTCGATCTCCTCGCGCTTGAGCCCTTTGACCTTCGACTCGGCGGGCACGCGCCAGGCGTGGTGCGCTTCGTCGTTAATGACCACCAGGTTGCTGCCGCGGGCCATCTCACCCAGCACGTCGCGGACATAGGCCTCGTTGCTCTTGGGGCCGCGCTTGTCCACGCTGTGACGGCGGGCGAGGCTCTCCTCCGTGTCCCACTGGAGCGCCTGCCAGTTGCGGATGAGCACCTTGCCCTGGCGCAGCTTATCTGCAAGGCCAGGCGGGACAAGGTCAAACTCGTCATAATAGTTGCCGGGGAGCGAAGGGATGAGCACCTGCAGGCGGCTCTTGACGGTCAGCCCGGGCGCTACCACAAAGACATACTTGGAGAAGCGCGCATCCTGGGGGGCTGTGACTTTGTTCAGCACCTGCCAGGCAATCAGCATGGCCATGACGATGGTCTTGCCCGAGCCCGTGGCCATCTTGGAACAGAGGCGACTGAACGGCCCGCCGTCGGAGGGGACGTCGATACCCACCTTGTCCGCCTGGGGCGCTTCCGTGAGCCAGATCAGGGTCTCGATGGCTTCCAACTGGCAGAAAAAGAGACGGTGCTGGCGCTCGTCCGGGTTGTACCAGTGCTCCAGCAGCCGCCTGGTGACGCCGGTTGCGCCAGGGTAGCCCGCCTTGCGCCAGGCCTTGACGCGGGGGCGTATCGCGTTGACGAGCGGGATCTCGACAAAGGTGCCGGGATCGTCAAGAGACTTGGACGCCTCGGAGGCGACGACGTAGCCTGCCTTGCGCCTGCCTTCCAGCAGTGAGAAGAGCTGCGTATTGCGGTCATAGTGCCAGTAATGCGAGGGTTCCTCATAGGGCGAGTTGATGATGAGTTGGTCAATGGTCGCTTGCGGCATGGCCAACCTCCAGCACGCGCAGGCTCTCGATGCCCCGGTCGTCCACGATTTTCACTGCGATGCGGCCGTGCGGGCCTAGCTCGAAAGGAAGCGAGACGGTGCCGCGATAGGCCTCGATGAGATCCTCATCAATCTCAGCCCTCAGGTTCTTGGCCAGACGAGACCAGCCGTCCTTCTCACCCGCCATCGGGAAGAAGACCTGCCTTGGGAAAAGGCTGCGGCCGTCATAGTCCGTATCGAGCATCCACAGCGCGATCTTTTCCGCTCCGCCGGAATCGATGGTGCCGGAGCGCGGGTCGTAATAGTCGTAGCCCAACACCTCGACCTGATACTTGCCCTGGTCGCTACCTTTGCTAAAGCCGGTCACCCGCACGTCGGGCTGGCCGATGAGCCAGAAGCTCTCGTTGGAGGCGCGCTTCTTTCTGAGATCCTCCGTGAGAAGGTCCGCGTTCATCTGTACTTTGAGCAGGGTGACGCCGGGCCAGTGGGTCTCGTCGATGTCCTTGGCAGCCTCGGGATCGAACTGAAAGGCGGCAAAGATCACCAGCTTGGGCTTAGGCACCAGCATCTGCGCCTCTTCGAGGGCGAGTCCCACCTGGCGCTGCTCCAAAGGAGCATAGGCAGGGCCGAAGGAGATCACGGCGCGCTGGGGGCTATCGGTCTTGGTCTCGGCCGAGGCGTGCAGCCAGCGAGCGCCGGGGAGCGCTTCCATAGCGAAAAACTCGATCTTCTGGCCCGAGCGGGCGCGGATGCCCGTCTTGAGCAACTCGTCTCGCCACTCGAGCTGGCGCAGGGTTTCGCCGGAGCGGCCGATGGAGGCATCGGCGGGACTGGGTGCAGGCTCCTCGGCGATGTCGCTCAGCGAGCGCACGGTGGGGGCAGGGACGGCCTCGACCGTGAAGGGGCCGCTGACGCGAGCTTTGGAGTTATCCACGTAGGGCTGATCGTAGAGGGTCTCCTGGCCTGGAGGCTCATTGTTGGCGATGGATTTCAGGGTGATGTGGGGGACCACTTTGTATCGGAACCCGCTGCCGACGCCTTCCTCTGGCTGCGCCAG
>DAOTVS010000307.1:0-19512 GCA_034436375.1 Anaerolineae bacterium
CGCACCGTGCATGAGCTGGCGTAGGCCCGTGTGGTAACAGGTCCCGGCTATGAGGCCAGGCAAAACCCCTTCTTTCCACCCTGGCGTCAAACCGGTAGGAAGGCCACGGCATACCGGCCTTGAACTATACTGAGCTCAGCGAGAGACGGGGAAATGGTGTGTGGCTCGTGCGCTGTGGCGCACGAGCCACACACCATTTCCCCCAATGTTCAGTTATGGGCCACGGCGATGCCGCGCGTCTGGCGGTATTCGATCTCGCCCTGCTTGGGATCGCGGGCCGGCGACACGGCGCAGTAAAAGTGGTACAGGATACCCTCCCGGGTGATGATGCCCGGCTTGTGGGCGTAGAGCGAGTCGATGCTGCCCGGCGCGCCGACGTCGATGAGTGGAGGGCCCACCTTGGTCCAGTGCAGCAGGTCAGCCGAAGCGGCCACGCCGTCACGGGCGTGCCCATCGCTGGAGAGGCCATAGTAGAAGAGGAGCCAGGTTTCCCGGTCGCGCAGGACGACGGGGTCGGAGGCAAAGTGATCGTCCCAGGCGCCCTGCGGCCCGACAGGCAGCACCGGGTTACCCGGGTAGCGCTCCCAGTGCACCAGGTCTCGGGAGGTAGCGACTCCGGTCTGCTCGACCCAGGCCCCCTCCGTGCGGTCTTTGGCATTGTAAAAGAGATAGTAGATGCCCCCGTGCTCCAACAGCCAAGCCTTGTAGAGCCCTCCCCGCTCCCACGCGGCGCCCTCCTGCGGGTAGAGGATGGGTGCACCCGCCTCCCAGCGCCGCAGGTCCTCGCTCCAGCACAGCCCGATCACGGCCGCCCCCTCCTCATAGCCAGGCCGGGGGTAGGCATGATAGACGCCCACAAAGCGGCCGTCGACCCTCCGCAGCGTGCCCGGGCCATACAGTTCATTGTCGCGCAGGATGCCGGTGAGCGCCGCGTTGTACTCGGTCACCGAGCCCCTGGGCCCGCGGCCGAAGATCAGCCCCTCCTTCTGCCAATGCACCAGGTCGGCAGAGCCGGCCAGCCCCGTCTGGTAGCCGATGCCATCCCAACCGATGTAGGTCATGTAATATTGCCCATCATGGCAAAAGGGGACGGGGCCATCGACGGCGTGGCTGTCGAACTCGCCCTGCCGGAACGAGGGCGCGAGGACCAGGCGCGGGATCTTGATGGGCGTCTGGACGCGAGAGAGGACATCGAGCATGCGGGGCCTCCTGTGAATAAGCGGACACCGTCTTTCATTGTACGCCAACTGGAGGATAGTTGTCGAGCAGGGGACTGTTGCTGCCTTTGCCCCTGTGGCTCTCCGATGGTTGACGAATTCGCCTATTGTGGCTATGCTTCTCTCATCATTTCACAACAGATGATGGACCAGCTTGATATAAACATGGCAGGAGTATTCGCATGTTGCGCCGTTTAATGCGGGGGGCACTGGTTGTGCTGCTTTCAATGCCCCTGTTCGCTTGCTCGTCTCAAGTAGCCAAGACCGACCAGGTCCAGGTGGCGGTAAGCATCCCACCACTGGCCGATATGGTCCGTCAGGTCGGGGGCAATCATGTCTCGGTCGTGGCGCTGGTGCCGCCGGGCTCCAGTGTGCACACCTATGAGCCGACGCCGCGCCAGGTGCAATTCGTTTCTACCGCGCAGGTGTTGGTGCTGAACGGTGTTGGCCTGGAGTTCTGGGCGCCCAAGGTGATCGATGCCGCGCACAATGCCAATCTGAAAGTGGTCTACACGGCCGATGGGCTGCCCATTTTGGAAGACTCGGGTGAAGGGGGGGGCAATCCGCACGTGTGGCTCAGCCCGTCCAATGCGATCTATCAGAGCCAGAAGATTCGCGATGCGTTGATCGAGGTGGATCCCTCTCACCGCGCCGAATACGAGGCCAACTTTAACGCCTATGCCGCAAAACTGCGCGCGCTCGATGCTGAGATTCAGGCGCAGGTCGCGACCTGGAACCACAAGCGCTTTGTGTCGGTTCACTCGGCCTGGGTTTACTTTGCCCAGCGCTATGGTCTGGAGCAGGCCGCTGTGGTCGAAGAGTTCCCGGGCAAGGAGCCGAGCGCCCAGTACCTGGCGCACGTGATCGATGTGGTCAAGCAGCAGGGCGTGCCGGTCGTCTTTGCCGAGCCGCAGCTGCCGCCCAAAGCGGCCCAGACGGTCGCCGGTGAGGCCGGAGTGAAGGTCATTACCCTCGACCCCCTGGGTGGGGTGCCGGGGCGAGAAACCTATATTGATCTCATGCGCTACGACGTGGCTGAGATGGCCAAGGGGCTCAAATAGTCACTCGATGGTGAGCATATAGCCCCGCCGCCTGAGCGTTTTCAGATATCTGGGGTGGAGGGCGTTCTTCTCCAGCTTTTGCCGCAGATTGCGGATGGTCACGCGCACCAGGGCTGGGCCGCCGGTGCCCGGCTTGTAACCCCATACGTCGGTGAGGAGCTGCCTGGCCGAAAAGGCCTGTCCGTTGTGACGCATGAAGTAGACCATGAGGTCCGTCTCAACGGCTGTCAGGCGAATCGCTTGCGTGCCCATGTGCAACTCGAATGTGCGCGGGTCCAGCATCCAATCCTTAACTACCAGCGGCCCCAGCTTGCGCTCGCTCGTTTGTTGCGGAGGGTTGGCGCGCCGCAATACCGAACGTACGCGCGCCTCCAGCTCGGGGAAAGCGAAGGGTTTTGTGATATAATCATCGCCGCCCGCATCCAGGCCAATAACCACATCGGTCAGCTGATCGCGCGCGGTCAGGAAAATGATCGGCAGCCCATCCGACGTGCGGGTACGCAAGGCCTTGCATAGCTGTAGACCATCCATCCCCGGCATGACGATGTCGAGTATCGCCAGGTCAGGGGGTCTATCGACAATCTTCCGCAGGGCCTCGGCCCCGTCATAGGCTACCGTGACCTCATAACCGGCGCGCTGTAGGCCACTCTGCAACATATTGGCCAGGTCTTGCTCGTCATCCACAACCAGGAGTTTCGCAGGCATGCCGTCAGGCTCCTCTGCCTCTTAATAAATCCCACCGCCTGCCATGATCGCAGGTATGGTGCATGGGAGAGTGTCCAGATCAAAGAACGAGAGGCGGCTTGGGCCGTTGGCCTGCCCAAAGCCGGTGAACCAGGGGATAACGCTGAGCCGATGCCGGTCTCCTTTGTGATGCTGTGACACTGGGTAATGCACACGCGGGCCGGCATTGGCGACCATCGAGCGGAACCTGGTATGGAGGTGCTTTGTCGGCGACCCGCTCTCCGGGCGCCGGCCGCCACGCACCCGCTGCTGCCGGAAGCATACTGGGCCTGGCGCGTCGGGCCGGACGGTCACGGCAACGGCCGCAAAGATAGGGGCGAGGAGCACGAGTGAGGTACTGGAGATGACCAGGTCCAGGCAGTGCTTGGCGACTGGACATAGGTGGTTGCCCGCGCTCAGCCCGCTACTCTCGTAGCAGGCTGAGCACCCAGCGACCTGTCGATTCACGAGCTTCCTCCTTGATGAGAGTACAACGATCGGCTCGAGGAGCTAGCAAAAGGTATTATAGGGCCTATGCATTAAGTACAAATGAATAGCGGAATCGGATCAATTACAGTTTGTTCATTGCTCCGTTGGGCGGCCCTTGATCAGTACCGTCCACTCGCCCTCCTGGGTGACCTCCCCCCGCTGGTTGACGACCTTGAGGCCTAGATAAACGATGCCGCCCCCTAGCCGGCGCATTTCGCGCTTGCGCAACACCTGCGCGTGGACTGCAATGGTATCTCCGATCAGGATAGGGGCCTTGAACTTCCATTCCAACCCCATAAAGGCGAGGGCTGTCCCTTCGATAAAGCCCATGCGGCTAGCCAGCCCTGAAGCGATGGAGAGCCCCAGCAACCCGTGTGCAATCCGCTGGCCAAAGTGCGTGTTGCGGGCATACTCGGCATCGGTATGGAGCTGGTTGTAATCGCCCGAGAGCCCGGCGAAGAGGACAATGTCGCTTTCGGTGATCGTGCGGCCCGGGCTCGCCAGTTCCATCCCTTCCGCCATCTCTTCGAAGTACATCCCCTGTGTCTGCTGGACTGCTGCCATCTTGACCTCCTGCATAAAGTGGGTCGCTCGCACGGCCTTTTGCCCTGCACTCTGCGGCGCCATTTCTAGTGGGGTGACAAAAAAGATAACCGTGCTGCCGCCCATTCGTTGCGGGGTGGCTGGGCGAGTTCCGCACCCGATGTAGACAGCCACCCATGCCCGATTGGGCACAACGCACGATGAAAGCGCCCCTAGCTTCCGGGCGCCATGCTCCGCGGGCGGCCGGAACAGGCCTTCTATACGGTGTGATCCACACCCTCTGGAATCAGGCCAGGCTTGGGCGCAGCGGACCAGTCGGCAACCGCCGGGAAGGCGTCGGTGCTTTTTTTCCGGTCAGCGTCTGCGCCGTCCAAGCACCAGGGCGAGGGCGACGATGATGACCAGCAGGGCCACACCCACGCCGATAGCATAGGGCGCCAGCCGCTCCAGGTGTGGGATATTGGCCTCCCAGGTAAGCCCACGTTTTTCGCCCCAGGCCATCACCCAGGAGGGAGCCGTGGCGCCCTCTGAGGGGACCAGGCGGTAGGTGACCTGCGAGCGCTGGGTCAACTGCTGCCATTGTTGTCCGTAGAGCTTGAGGAGAGGGGCTTCCCAACGCCGCTGCGCCGTCTCAGCAGGATCGTCGGTCTTGGCATCAGCCTCAGCCTGCGCCGTCTTGAGCTGTGCCAGGCGCTGGTCGAGCACGTTCTGTGCCGGAGAGAGGTCGACGCTCTCGCTATAGGTCAGGTGATCGGACCACTGCCCGCGTGTATTCTGAAAGGCAACCTCCGGGGCGCTGATGGCTGCGGCTGCCAGCGTCAGCGCCGGATCGGCGTCTGCGGGCAGGGCGGCGGTCAGCGCCTGGCCCGCACTCTGCAGTGTGCTGCTATCGGCAAAGGGGAAGGTGACTTGGATGGTCTGGGTCTGCCCCTCACCGGTTGTGCGTTTGACCTGGCCGATGCCGGCCCTGGTGAGGGCATCGGCCAGGGCAGTGACGCTTGTTTCCGCGGCTGCTGCATTGGCCGGGTTGGGTGTGAAGGTGAAGCGCAGAACGCGCTGGCCGTTGTGCGTTTCTACTTCGCCGCTTACAGCGGCAAACTGGGGCTGCAGGTAGGCATAGCGGCCGAGGGCTTGCTGGCCAAAGCCAGTTACGATCAGGCTCTCCGCCTCTTGTTCGTGCCCCGCCTGCACAAGCGAGACGGCTACGTCGGCATAGGCTGCCAGGCGCTCGGCGCTGCGCTGGCTATCTACAGCCTGGGCCACGTCCAGTGCGGAAAGGATGCCCTGGTTGTCGCCAGCCTGCCGGCACGCGGCCAGAAGATCATCCACATTCTTGAGCAGGGCTGCTTTGAGATCGCTATCCGTGGGCATCAGGTCGTAAGCGGCCTTGAGCTCTCTTACGGCCTCGGCCAGGAGTGTTGGGCTCCCCCCCGCTCGCTCGGCGAGGGCCAGGCCCAGCTCCTTGTGTGCGATGGCGTTCTTGCCGTCCAGCGCCACGGCCTGACGCAGAGCGGCCAGTTCCTCATCGCGTAGGGCAGCCACGCGGCTGGCGGGCATCCCATCCGCAGCTATCAAGGGGCGCAGGGCGGCCGCGAGCGCGAGTTGATTGGCGGCAGTGGCCTGGGGTGAAGCGGCTAGCTGGCGGGCCGAGCGCAGGGCGCGCCAGTAGCCAGGTGTGATCATGAGCACATCGATCTTGCCGGCCGGGCGGAAATTCTCATAGGACCAGGTCAGGTTGAGCTTGTTGCTCTCGACCGGGGCCGGGCTGACGGCCAGGAGTTGCTCCGGGTCCAGATCGCTCGGAAAACTCAGGGTCAGGCGCACAGAAGCCAGAGAGTCGCCCCATGGCGCCAACGCCCCCCAGTCGAATTGCAGATGCACCACCGGGCCATCCGCTGAAGTGCTCTGGCTCGCCTCGATCACCGATCCGCCATTGGGCGGCAGGTCCAGCGTCCATGCACCCGGCTGATCCTGCGCCGCCGTGGCCCCGGTCACATTGCTGGCCGGGTTAGGATAGGAGACGTTGCGAGATGTTCCATTCTTCTTGTCGGGGTTGCGCAGCCGCAGGCTCGTCTTGGTCTGCACGGCAATGCCACTGTCGGTAGGGACGATGGTGCCGTCGATGGTCAGGAAGCTAAACTCCACTGGCTGGAGATCGCCGACGGGCAGCGGCCCCTGCGGTATAGTAGCGGAGCCGGCGGCTTGCACGGGGCGGGGGACAAGGGTCGTGACCAGGAGCGAAAACCCCAACAGGATGCCCGGGAATGCCCGCCGCGCGGGCCAGAGCCTCAACACAAGGATCCTCCTCAGTAATGAGAACCGGCCGATAAGAACGAGCAGATGGGTGGCTACCAGGCCATTTGCCATCCGCGATGGTATCTGCTATAATACTCTCGTCACGGGCAAGTAGCTCAGCTGGTTAGAGCGCCACGTTGACATCGTGGAGGCCGTAGGTTCGAGTCCTATCTTGCCCACTGAGGGCCACCCAGGCAGTTCTGCCGGGTGGCCCCTTTTCATTCCTCTTCCGGCAGCTCGCCGAGCACCTGGCGGATGGCGAGGGGCAAGAGAGGCAGCAGGTCTCCGGCGATGACACCCGCGCGGCCCAGGCGCTCACGGGCCAGCTCACCCGCCAGACCATGCAGATAGGCGCCCACCACTGCTGCCGACTCGGGCGCCAGGCCCTGTGCGAGCAGGCCAGCGATAGCCCCCGACAGCACGTCACCCGTGCCGGCCGTGGCCAGGGCCGGGTTGGCGAAGGGTAGAATGGTCTCTCGCCCATCGGGGGCCGCCACGACGGTGTAGGCTCCCTTGAGCACCACGACCTGATTCCAGGCCGCCGCTGCCTCGCGCGCTGCGCTCAACCGGTCGGTCTGCACCTGCTCGACGGTGATGCCGCGCATACGAGCCAGCTCACCCGGATGCGGCGTCAGCACGAGCCGCGCAGCCGTATGTTGCCACCACTCGGGCGTCTTGGCCAGGGCGTTCAGGCCATCCGCATCGATGACAGTCACTGGCAGCTCATAAGAGCGCGCCTCCTGAACCTCCTCTCGCGCCACAAAGCCGAGAGTGGTCCGGCCGCCGGCCGGCCGCAATCCCAAAAGCTGGCGCACAAACTCGACGGTAACCTCCTCCTGCCCAATGCCAGGGCCCAGCAACAGGGCCTTGTAACCGGCAAGGGCCTCGCCCAGCACGCGCATGGCTGCCGGGGTGAGAGCGCCCATATCGCTGGGCAGGAGCACGAAAGTCGGCTCAACAGACCGGGCGGCCACGACCGGGTAGATCGGCTGGGGCACGGCCATCGTCACCAGCCCCGCTCCCACGCGCGCTGCCCCCATGGCAGCCATATAGGGCGCCCCGGTATAGTTGATCGAGCCGCCTACCACCATGACCTTGCCGAAAGTGCCCTTGTTCGCATCACGCGGGCGCGCTGGCAGCAGGGGCGCCACCATGGCCTGGTCGGCCACCTCCAGCACAACATCGGCTGCCAACGAGGGCGGGATGCCGATGGCAGCCACCAGCAGGGTCCCGGCCAGCTCGGCCCCGGGAAAGCGGAAAAGCCCCAGCTTGGGGAACCCAAAAGTCACCGTCAGATCGGCTTGCGGCGTCAATGCATCCGCCTCGCCGGTATCGGCATTGAGGCCGGAGGGCACATCTACAGCCACCACCAGCGGCCGCTGGCGCGGCATGGGCTGCGGATAATCCAGGCTGCGGAGCGCCGGCTGTGCGGGCTCGACAATGGCCAGTGCTTCCTGCAGCGCCGCCAGCAGCTCGGCCAGGCTGCCCTCGATCCCACCCCGGGCGCCTGTGCCCAGGAGCGCGTCCACGATCACCTGACTCTGCGGCGCCAGGCGCCGCAGGGCGGCCAGGTCCGTATCGTTGTCCTGACGGATAATCTCGATACCCAGATCCACAACTCGTTGATAGTTTGTGTCGTCTGCAGTGCGCTCGCGCTTCCAGATGTAGCAGGTAACCTTGGCTCCCTGCTCGTGCAGGGCACGCGCTGCCACCAATCCATCGCCGCCATTGTTGCCAGGCCCAATCAGGACCAGGACGCGGCAGCCGGGCTCCATATCCCAGGCAGCAATGGCCTGCGCCACCGCCTCCCCGGCCCGGGTCATCATCTCCGCATAGCTCTGTCCCGCGGCATCGGCTGCCGCCTCCAGGGATCGCATCTGGTCAACGGTCACGACCTTCATTGCTTCACTCCATCGCCGGGGCAATACTCCCCCGGGTGCGTAGCCCGGTCTTGCCCCCGCACGTCGCTCAGGGCGAGCTCGCTGGCATAAGGGGCTCACTCGTTCGCGGCTACGCATGCAGCCGCCGGGGCTGAGTATCCCGGCCCAGTGCTTCAGGGTAAGTGTGGCAAGGTTGAAATCGGAGTAACCAGGAGATTATAAGCGGGGCGGCGAGAGGTGTCAACGCAGGGGCAGAACTGTATCCAAGAGCCAGGGTGCTTTTGCAGGGGCAACGATGGTCGTGTAGAATGAGATCGGTATATTCACAGCTTTATTTCGTTTTCACGAGGCGAGATGGCCGAGCGTAGCCCATTGGTTGATCTGGTGATCGTGAATTGGAATGGGGGCCGCCTCTTGCAGCGTTGCCTGGAGGCGGTCTCTGCGCAGACGGTGCATGATGTGGCCGTCTGGCTGGTGGATAACGGTTCTACCGATGGCTCGCCTGCCCAAGCGCAGGCAGCCTATCCCGGCGTACACTTGCTCGCCAGTCCCACTAACCGTGGCTTTGCCGTGGCCACCAACCAGGGCATCCGAGCGGGAAGCGCGCCGTTTGTGGCCACGCTGAACAACGACGCCGCGCCCGAGCCGGGTTGGCTGGCCTCGCTCCTGGCTGCCTGCGAGCGCGACCCCACCGCAGGCGCGGTGGCCTCGCGGATGCTTTCCACGAGCCGGCCAGGCGCCATCGATTCGGCCGGCATCTGCGCCAACCAGGCCGGTATCTTCTGGGACCGTTTCGGCGGCGCCCCGGCAGAGGGCCCCGAGGCAGAGGCGCCCGCAGAAATCTTTGGCCCTTGCGCCGGCGCAGCGCTCTACCGCCGCGCCATGCTAGAGCAGGTAGGGCCTTTTGATGGCGATTTCTTCTGCTACCTGGAGGATGCGGACCTGGCCTGGCGGGCACGGCTGGCCGGCTGGCGCACCCTCTACGCGCCCGCGGCCCGTGTGCTGCACGCGCATTCGGCCAGCCTGGGTGATACTTCGCCCCTCAAGAGCTATCTGCTGGGGCGCAACAAGGTATGGACCATCGTCAAGAACTATCCCGCCCCGCATTTCTACCGGCGCCTGCCCCTCATCCTGGCCTATGACCTGGCTGCGGTGAGCTATGCCGTGCTCGCCCAGGGGCGCTGGGCGGCCCTGCGTGGCCGCCTGGCGGGTTGGCGCTCCCTTCGCCTGGCCCTGCGCAAGCGGCGCACGGTGCAGCAACTGCTCCGCATTTCTCCTGCCGAAGCAGACCGCTGGCTGGAACCCATCGAATGGCCCTGGCAGGTGGCCGGCCGCTTCCGTCACCTGGCCCCTCGCCGCTAGAGCCTGTTTTGCACTTGCTGCAAGGAGCAGCCTTCGGCTATCAGCACTGACAGTTCGATACTGCATTGCTGCCCTTGAGGTGCCCCTTTTCGCGTTGACAACGCGCCCTCTGCGAGCCTATACTCTCGTTCACCCTGGGAGCCTGACCATGCTGTGAGGACTATGCTCATCCGCCGCTTCGTGGGTCTGCTGCCCCCGCAACATCTCATTGCTCTCGCCTGGCGCGTGCAGCCGGAGCGCGAGCTCATCGTCTGCGGTAACCGCCGCCTCACCCGCCAGCAGGCGCGCGCTCAGGTCGAAGCGCTGGCTGGGGCGCTGCAAGCGCTGGGCGTGCGCCCCGGTGATCGCGTGGCCACCCTGCTCCCTGCCTGTCCCGAGGCGGTCTATGCCCTCTTCCTGCCCTGGCTGCTCGGCAGCATTGAAGTGCCTCTCAACCCGTTGTTGGGCGAGGAGGAACTTGGCCATTGCCTGGCCGATAGCGGCGCGCGGGTAGTACTCGCGGCGCGCGGCTGGTGCGGACGCGACTATCGCACCATGCTGGCCCGCCTGCGGCCGCAGCTCCCGGCTCTGGAGACCGTGCTCCTGCAGGGCGAGGGGCCGCTCGGCACAGGGGAACTGGCGCTGGGCGATCTTCTGACCGGGGCGAGGCCCCTGCGCCGCATGCCTATCTCGCCGCGAGAGATTGGCCGTCTTTCCTACACCTCGGGCACCACCGGGCTACCGAAGGGTGTGGCCCATACCCGTGAGGCCTACTGGCGCCTGGCGCATCCCTCGGTGAGCGGCCGGCTCGATCTCAGCCTGCTGCGCTGTCTGCTTTTGCCCTTCCCCCCCTACCACTATGCCGGCTGGCTGGGGGTCGCTGCTACCTTTCTCGCCGGGGGCAAAGTCGTGCTCTTGGATCGCCCCAATCCGCAGGAAGCGCTGGCCCTCATCCAACGCGAGCGGGTGACTCAGGTCGGCTGCTCGCCCACCCTGGCCCGCCTGCTATTGGCTGCCGCCGGAGGCCCTGCCGGACTGCGTACGGCCGCGTGGGGAACCTTGGCGGCTGACCGGGGGGGCTATGACCTTTCCTCCCTGCGCCGGATCACCCTGGGCAGCGAGCCCTGCCCGCCTGGCCTGGTGCAGGCGCTGCACGAGCGCCTGCACTGCGATGTGGAGGCCATGTACGGCATGACCGAGACGGGCATCATCTCGTGGACCGCCCTGGGTGACCCCTGGCAGCGTGC
The DNA here is from genome assembly GCA_034436375.1 of Anaerolineae bacterium. Classification (GTDB taxonomy): domain Bacteria; phylum Chloroflexota; class Anaerolineae; order SpSt-313; family SpSt-313; genus DAOTVS01. The sequence continues at coordinate 10,797 of DAOTVS010000307.1, forward strand.
TGCCGAGACGGTGGGGCGGCCCGCTCCCGGCAGTCAGGTGCGTATCGTCGATGACGAACACCGCCCCCTCCCTGCAGGTGAGCGGGGCGAGGTGGCCGTGCGTTCTGTGCAGATGATGGTCGGCTACTGGGGCGACCCATCCCTCACCCAGCGCTCTTTTGACCGGGAAGGCTGGTTCTACACGGGCGATGTGGGCTGGTTGGATGGGGAAGGGTACTTGCACCTGGTGGATCGCAAGAAGGATCTCGTCATCCGTGGCGGCGAGAATGTGGCTCCCGCGGAGGTGGAGCGAATCCTGGAGGCTCATCCCCAGGTGCGCCGAGCAGCGGTGATTGGGGTGCCTGGCGCCCTGGGCGAAGCCCTCTGGGCCTATATCGAGCCCGCTGCAGAGGCCCTCACGGCGCGGGACCTGGTCGAGCACTGTCGCGGTCGCCTGGCTCCCTACCAGATCCCCGATCAGGTGCGTTTGCTGGGGCGCCTGCCTACTACGGCCACAGGCAAGGTCAAGAAACACGAGCTGCGCCGCCTGGCGCTGATGGAGGGTTCCCATGCCGCCAGCTGACCCGGAGCCGCTGCCTTTTCCGGCCTTTCAGGCCCATCTGGCTGAGTTCCTCAACCTGGATCCAGCCCTGCTGCAGCCCGAGGCCCACTTTGTTGCCGACCTTGGCGTCGACTCGCTGCGCCTCGTCACTGCGCTCTTTCACCTGCAGGAGATGGGCATCGAGCTGCCCCCCGAGCTGGCCTGGGAGGCGCAGACCGTGGGCGAGGCGTACCGGCTGTATCGTGAGGTCGCGGTAGCTCAGCGCCCCGGCTGACGCCCATACGGAATCTGGGGTGGGATCTGCAGGCTTGACGGAGATGCGCATGGAAATGATCCGTCGAAAACAGCTCGTTCAGCTCATGGCCTGGAGTTCATAACAGGCTCAAGCCCTCAACCCGGCAAAATGTGCGAGTGGTGGGGGAGCCTGCGCAGGTAGGGGGCGTAGCGCCACAGCGGGGGCGGCACGCCCAGTGCGGTGAAACCGCGCTCCAGCCAGGGAATCACGCCGTGTTGCAGGTCAGATATAAAGATACAGTTGCGTATATCCGGCAGGTCGGCAGCGAAGATCCGCTTCAGTTGGCCTGCAGAGAGGTGGGGCGAGAGGTAGAAGCGGGGCTGCAGCAGGTCATCCTCGGGTGCGACCATGCCCTCCGCTCGGGCCAGACGCTCCAGCGGCGTCCCCGGGTAAATGCGCAGGCCGGCAGCGATGAGCACGAGATCCCGGGCCGAAAGGCGCCTGGCGATGAAGCGTAGGGTGTCGCGCACGGAGGCCTCGGTCTCGCCGGGGCCGCCGAAGAGAAAAGACCAGAGGGTCACAATGCCCGCCTGGTGCACCCAGTCTACCATGTGCTCCAGGTCGGCGCGGGTGAATCCCTTGCCGAGACCCTCAAGCACAGGGTCAGCAGCGCTGTCGGGCGAACATACGACCGTCTGAAAGCCGGCGCGCCGCATGGCCTGCAGCAGCTCAGGCGAGGATTGGGCGGGGCTCAAACCCGTGGCTTGCAGGTTGAGTCGCTCGGGCCGCCCCGCCAGGAGCTCACAGAGGCGTTGGGCATAGGGCAGGGGGACGTTGAAAGTGCTGTCGACGAACTCGAAGGATGCGCAACCAGTGGTCTGGCGCAATTGTTCCATCTCTTCCACTACGGCCCCGGGTTCCAGCAGGCGGTAGGCCCCACCTTCGATTACAGGATAGGTGCAGTAGACGCAGTGGAACGGGCAACCCCGCCGGGTCTGTATGGGGAGCGCGGCCCCACGCCGCAGGTAGGGCCTGGCGTCGACATAGCGCGGCAGGTTGCCCAGGAGCGACGGAGTGAGAGCCGCAGCCGGAGGCGCCCAGGCAGTATCCCCCGCACCGAGCACACCGGCAAGCCCGGCGGGAGGTACATGCCGCTCCAGGCTTCCCGCCAGGGCTGTGGCGGCAGCCTCACCCTCGCCAGCCACGGCCCAGTCGGCCTCGAGCTCGGCCAGAAGTGCACGTGGGGCCACGCCGACCGCTGGCCCACCGATGACGAGCGGCGCATCTGAGCCCTCCCGGCAAAAGCCCGCGATGCGGCGCAGCTCGGCCACATAACTATGAGGGTCGGCGTAGCTCGAGTTGTCGAGGTTACGGATCGAGAGCCCCACCAGGCTCGGCTGCACGGCCCGCAGTGCCTGGGTGATGGCGCGTCGCGGGTCGCGAGCGAAGGACAGGTCGCAGATGCCAACCTCGTGCCCGGCTCGCTCCAGCGCCTGGGCCACGCAGGCCATGCCGATGGGCATGACGGGGTGCGGCCGCAGCTCACGGTTGGTGTTAATGAGCAGAATGTGCACAGGAGACTACTCCCCAAAGACCTCGGCCGGCGCGAGGATGACCCCCTCAAATGGAAAGCGCCGCGCGACCTGTGGCTGCGGCAGCCCGGCTTGGGCCGCCAGTTGCCGCATCTCGCGCAAGGTATAGGCGCGGCGCACGGAGAGGGGACCATCGCGCTGGCTGAAGCGATGTTGCGGGCCCCACAAGTGTAAGAGCAGCCAGGCCAGGCTAAATGCTGGCCATGAGCGCGTCAGGTCAGTGACTATCAGGCCCAGGCGGGCGGCACGGCGCAACTCGCAGAGCAACCGGCGGGCATTGCCCGGATCGAAGTGATGCAACGTGTAGGCGCAGACGGCCACATCCACGCTCGCATCCGGCAGCGGGAGGCGCAGGGCGTCGGCACGTACAATGGCGGCCCGGCTCAGTCCCTGCGTGCGCTGCCGCGCCTCTCTGGCGACTTGCGGGTGCAGGTCGATGCCCAGGACGTGAACCTCCAGGCCGGTTGTGGCGGCCCGTCCCACGATCAGCGCCGGCACGTCGGCGCCGCCTGTAGCCGCATCCAGCACGGTCAGCGGTAAACCTGCGCGCCGGCTGGCGGCGGCCAGCCAACGCCAGAGAGCCGCATCGTAGCCCAGCCAACGCTTGATGACGGCCAGATCATCGAGGTTCTGTGACAGTTGTACCGACGGCAGGTGGCCCCTGCTGTCGAGGGCCTCACGCTCTGCCGGCCTGACCGGTCTGCGGCCCCACTCCACCGTATGCGCCTCCTCCCAAGCCCAGCGGAGCAACAAACGTGCCCCTACCTACCACTGCAGGAGGCACATCTCCATGGTCAGCCCCGGGCCAAAGGCCATCAGCACCCCATAGTCGCCGGGCTGGGGGTTGCCATGCTGGCGCATCTCCTCCAGCACAAAAAGGATTGTCGGCGACGACATGTTGCCGTACTGGCGCAGAATCTCACGTGAGAACTTGATCTCCTCTGCGCTCAGGCTCAGCGCATCCTGAATATAGTCGAGGATGCGCGATCCTCCAGGGTGGATGCCCCAAAAGCGGATATCCTGGCGGGTCAGACCGTGCGGCTGCAGCAGCTCTTCGAGAATTGGGCCAACCTGAGCACGCAGCACGTTGGGCACATAGGCCGACAGCCGCATCTGGAAGCCATGATCGGTCAGGTGCCAGGCCATGTGCTCGAGCGTCTGGTAATCGCTATAGGTGCGGAAATCGAGCAGGCGAGGGCCGCCCGGCGCATCGCCCACCAGGGCTGCCGCCGCACCGTCGGCAAAGAGGGCAATGGCCATCAGGTTATCGATGCTCAGATCGTCCTGGAAGTGGAGGGTGCAGAGCTCCAGGCAGAGAACCAGAGCGTGGCTGCCGGGCCTCGCGCGCACGGTATCGGCAGCCCGCACCAGGGCCGGGAAAGCGGCATAGCAGCCCATGGCCAGGATGCTCGTGCGGCGCAGGTTGTGGCGCATACCAAGATCCGCTGCCAGAAGCAGGTCGAGGCCGGGCGTGTCGAGGCCGGTGCAAGAGACGATGATGAGTTCGTCAACGTCCTGCGTGCCCAAGCCGGCATCGTCGAGGCAGCGGCGGATGGCCTCGGCCCCGAGTGGCCGCGCATACTGCATGTAGGCGTTGTTGCGCGCCTCGGTCGATTGCGGGTGGTCGTAAAAGTGACCATCAGCAAGAACAGAGTGGCGGTAGTCAATCTCGGCGTGTGCGAACGCCGTCTGGACGAGGCGGTTCGGCCCTATGCGCGGCACCATGAAGAGGGTGTAGATATCGAGCTGGGGGTGGCGGTTAGGGGGCAGCGCAGTGGCAAGGCCGAGAATACCGGGCATGCCCATCGGCACCTCCTTATGCATCGTCGGCATGGGGCACCCGCAGGGCCCTTGCCCAATCAGGTACAGGGTGGACTGACGGGCTGCCGGCGGACGCTGCGCCTGAGCATCTGCGGCGCCGGGAGGGCGCAGAGGCCTGCCCCTGCCAGGACGAGCTACATCGAGTATACCATGCCCCATGCCTCCTGCAAAGACGGATCGGGCGTCACCGGAACCCGTATTGCGCCATCAATTCCTTGAACCCGTCGATTCCCATTCTCCCGCTGACGCGCACGCGATGGCGCGTAAAAGGCGCATCGGAGCGATGGACGGAACCCGGCTCGGTGGTCACCGCCCCCCAATAGCCGGCCTGATAGACGATATTGATGGCGTTCCAGTCATAGCGCCCGGAGGGGTAGGAAAAAAAGTGCACCGGTTTGTGGAGCTTGGCCTCGATGGCCTCACGTGAGCCCACAATCTGCCATATCAGCTCGGCTCGGCTCTGGTTGCGCAGGTCAATGTGCGAGCGGGAATGCGCCTCGATGTCCATGCCCTTTTCCTGCATGATGCGGGCCTGGTCCCAGCTTAAATAGCCCTCCTGGTTCAAGTCGAGCCGGTCAGTGATCACAAAGAAGGTGCCCTTGAAACCGTATTTCAGGAGCAGGGGCAGGGCGTTGGTATAGGCATCGACATAGCCATCATCGAACGTCAGGATGATTGGTTTGGGGGGCAGGGGCGTCCCATCTTTCATGTAGTGATAGAGGTCCTCGAGGGAGATGCTGGTATAACCCTGCTGCTGCAGGTAAGCCAGCTGAGCCTCGAAATTCTGCGGGCGCACGCTCAAGTCGATGCGGACGGCATCGGCGCCTCGTGGCGGGTCGGAGATATAGTGGTACATCAGGATGGGCACACGCGCTGTGCGCACCTCTCCATCATCGGTTGGCTCGATAGTAGGGTGAGCCAGTGTGGACGCCGGCGCGTTGGTGGGGGCTGCAGCAGATACGGCCGTAGGCGCCGGGGTGGATACGGCCGTGGGTGCTGGGGTCAGCACAGCCGTGGGTCGTGCGCTGGGAGTGCCTGCAGCCGTGATGCCGGGCGCCGCTACGGTGGGCGAGCGCGGGGCCGTGGCATGGGCTGTGGCCATTCTGTGGCTCAGCGCATCGCGCGCCGAATGCGCCCCCAGCGCCATGGCTGCACCCGACGTAGCCAGTGCGAGTAGGGTAATGCTCAGAACCAACCAGGCATAGCGATAAACTATCCTGTGGAGCACGCCCCCTCCTTAGTTCTGTTTTGTGGCACTAGAATACGCTGGAACGGAATATGCGTCAAACCCGCTTTGACATCGTCGCCGAAAGACGCTATACTTGATCATAGTAGTGCTGTCTGCCCCCTCCAACGGGCGTACGGACCAGGATGAATGTCCATGTCAGACAAGCCAGCGATCGAAACCCTCTACTTGCCATTGCCGGCTGACCTTTGGGCCCAGGCTGCTTACCTGACGATGCGCCCGGCAGTCGTGCGCGAGCAGGCGAGCGCCATGCTGGTGCGCGTCGCTCAGATGATGGCCCAGTTGGCTGCCGAAGGGGGAATGCCTGTCGAGGATTTCAACTCGCTGCCTGAGGAAAAGCAGGCCTGGATCATGGGATTGGTACGACATATCCTGACCCGTTTCGGGGCTCCCTCGCACTAACTCTCACCGGCTCGTCAGATTGCATTCGATGTTGATCCCACCCCAGACGTTCCGGGGCCCCTGCGCCCGCAGACGTTGCCCCCAATTCTGCCGGAGAGGCACTGACGCCTGTTCACCCGCGCCCCGCCAGTGTTGCCGTGACGCACTCCCTGGCCACAACTTCCTGATCGGGGAGGACGTTTCATGAGAGGTAGGCTGTCTCGGCGGGTTTGCAGTGTTCCCCCGTCGGGCTTGCGCAAGTATTTTGATGTCATCGCTCGCATGGAAGACGCTATCTCTCTCGGCGTCGGCGAGCCCGATTTTGCCACGCCTGAGCCCATCCGCCGCGCTGGCATCCGCTCTGTCGAGCAGGGCAAGACGGGTTATACCTCCAATGCCGGTATTCTGGCCCTGCGTGAGGCGCTGGCTGCTCATCTACAGCGCCTCTACGGCGTTTCCTATGATCCGGAAACGGAAATCCTCATCACTGTTGGCGTTTCGGAAGCACTCTACATTGCCATGCTCGCCGTGGTTGACCCTGGCACCGAAGTGATTGTGCCCGAGCCCTGTTTTGTGGCCTACAAGGCGGGCGTGATCTTTGCCGATGGCACACCGGTGGTTGTGGAGACGCGGGCCGAAGATGGCTTTCAGGTTACAGCGGCAGATATCGAGGCGGCCATCACCCCGCGCACCCGGGCGCTCCTGATCGGTTATCCCAACAACCCGACGGGCGCCGTGCTCACGCGCGAGCAGGTCCTGCCCCTGGCCGAGCTGGCTTGCCGTGAAGACCTGCTGGTCATCTCCGATGAGATCTATGACCGCCTGGTCTATGGCGTGGAGCACTGTTGTGTGGCGGCGCTTCCCGGCATGCGTGAGCGCACGGTGCTGCTCGGCGGCTTTTCCAAGGACTATGCCATGACGGGCTGGCGCATCGGCTACATGGCCGGCCCGGCCGATATCATCGCCGCTGCGCACAAGGCTCACCAGTATATTATCATGTCGGCGCCAACAATGGCCCAGGTGGCTGCTCTCGAGGCGCTGCAGAACGGCGAAGAGGCTGTGCAGGCGATGCTATCTTCCTACGACGAGCGGCGCCGGTTGATCGTGACCGGCCTCAACCAGATCGGCCTGCCCTGCTTCGAGCCGCGCGGCGCCTTTTATACCTTCCCCTCTATTGCCGGCACCCGCCTCTCTTGCGAGGAATTCGCCGAACGGTTGCTCTTTGAGGAAAAGGTTGCCGTCGTTCCCGGCAGTGCCTTTGGCGCCTGCGGCGATGGCTATATCCGCTGCTCCTATGCCACCAGCAAATCCAAGATCGAGCAGGCCCTCGACCGCATGGACCGTTTTGTCCGCCGCTACCGGGCCTAGAAACAAAAGACTTCCGAAGTCTTTAAGGCTTCGGAAGTCTGGGCCAGCGGAAGCAGCCTGCTATTTGCTGACGGGCAGCGTGAAAGTAAAGGTTGCGCCCTGCCCCGGTGTGCTCTCGACCTGTATACTGCCTCCGTGCGCCTGCACCCATTGCCGGGCGATGGCCAGGCCCAGGCCTGCCCCGCCGCTATCGCGCGCGCGTGAGCGGTCGCCGCGGTAAAAGCGATCAAAGACGTGCGGCAGGTCCTCGGCGCTGATGCCCGGACCGTTATCGCTGACCCGCACTGTCACCCATTCGCCCGGCCCCGCTTGCAGGGCCACCTCGATCCGTCCCCGCTGCGGGGTATACCGCAGGGCATTGCTCAACAGATTGCCCAGCACTTGTCGAATCCGCCCCGGATCAACTTCCACCAGGGGCAGTTGTCTGGCCGGCAGCGATAGCTCGAGCTGGATCGCCCTCTCATTGGCCTGCGCAGCCAGGCCGGAAAGCACGCCGCGCGCCAGGTCTGCCGGGTTGGTCGGCTCGGTGTGCAACGGCAGTTGCCCGGCCTCAGCCAGGGAGAGATCGCGCAGCTCATCGACCAGCCGCGCCAGGAGCAGCGTCTCCTCGTGAATGGGGGCGATTGTTTCGGTCGAGGGCTTGTAGATGCCGTCCAGCAACGCTTCCAGGTTGCCGCGGATCACTGCCAGCGGCGTGCGCAGCTCATGGGCAATATCGGCGATCAACTGGCGCCGCAGGGCTTCTTGTGATTCGAGCGACTCGGCCATGGCGTTGAATGATTGCCCCAGGACGCCGATTTCGCCACGGCCGTCGGTCTCCACACGCAGGCCGCGCTTGCCAGCGGCCAGCTGGCCCGCCGCCGCCGCCAGCGCCCGCAGGGGCCCCGTGAGTCCGCGCGACAGGAGCACGGCCAGCACCAGCGCTGCTCCGCCCGCTGCGAGGGCAGAGAGAAGGAGCATCTGGTTCAGGTTGTGCAGGAAATCGGCTTCCAGGGGATCCGTCTGGTTCTGGAATGCGCCTACCAACAGGTAGCCCTGCACCTCTCCGTTCACCTTGATAGAGGCGGCCTGTTTGATATCTCCGGCGCCCAGCTGTTTGCCCAGGAGCGACCCACCCGAATCGGCGACTACCTGGCCGGTGCTATCTGCCACCACGATGCGCCACATCTGCATGCCCATCGCAATGGAGGGCGGGCCGTGTTGCCGGCCAGCCCCCATGCCGCGCTCGCCCCCTGGCATGATCGGAAGTGTGCCGCTGTTGACCAGTTCATCGACGTCCTGCCAGGAGCCTTGCTTCTGATAGTAATCGGCAAAGGTGGGCGCCAGGGCCTGCGCCTGAAAGAGGCGCCCCTGGGCCAGGTAATTGCCGAATTCGCTGCGGGCGCTGCGATTGGCCAGGATAGCTACGCCCCCTACGGCGACCACAATCACCGCCAGAAAGGCCCCCAGGAGCTTCAGCCAAAAAGGAAGCCCGCGCCTCATACCTCACCTCGGTCGCTCAGCTTGTAGCCCATGCCATATACCGTCACAAT
>DAOTVS010000308.1:0-5282 GCA_034436375.1 Anaerolineae bacterium
ACCTTGCCTAACGGCGGATCGCTTCTCAGCCACCAGTAACAATGCCGGCTTGGCCAGAGGTGCAAAATGCCCCTCTGTAACGCCTGATTGGCGGCCGGCGGCGCCAAAGGAAAGAGCAGATGGAACCGGGCAGATTACTGGCCCGGCAGCAGATATCGGCAGAGGTTGCATCATAAGGAAAGAGACGCTGGCATGGATCAGCGCAAGTGACATCTCGTCCCCTTTGGCCTGGTGATTACAGAGAATTGCGTCTTCGCCTACCGTGTGGGATACCTGGTTAGCGCGCTCAGGCTTCTGGGCTGGGGCCGGTGGATTCTCGGATCACCAGGCAGGGCAGCACATACGCCTGTTGGGGTGGGCACTCGGGCTCGCACAGACGATGCAACAGCAACTCCGCCGCACGGCGCCCCATCTCTTCGCCATTGATTCGTACGGTCGTCAGGGTCGGTGTCACGTAGGTTGTCATGGGGATATCATCGAACCCGGCCACTGAGAGGTCATGGGGCACCCGCAGCCCTTGCCGCGCTGCTGCCCGCAGAGCGCCCAGAGCCATGATATCGTTCACTCCGAGGATCGCCGTAGGCCGTGGGCGCAAATCCAGCAAGCGCCCGGCGGCTTCAAGGCCGTCCTCGAAGGTGCTGCCGCAGTGTATGATCCATTCTTCTGCGACCGGCACGCCAGTTGCCGCCAGCTTGCCTCGATAGACCGCCAGGCGGTCCGAGCCCAGCATCGGAGCGGCTACGCCGTGGATGAAGGCGATGCGCCGGTGCTCCAGGCTAAGAAGGTAATCCATCATCTGCTCGCAACCCAGTTCATAGGGCGTAATGATGGTGTCTCGCCCAGGGATCATACCGCCAAAGGTCACGATGGCGCTGCCCTGTTGGTGTAACGCCTCCAGTTCATTGGCCAAACGCTGGGGGTACGTCAGGGGCAGGATCAACCCATCTATGCGCTGCTGTGCCAGGGCTTGCAGCGCCTGCCACTCGCGCTCGGGCTCCAGCCCCGAAATGGCCAGGACAAGCTGCCGCGCATGCTCCCGGGCTAATGCCTCCACGCCGCGCACGATGCCCCAGTAGTGAGGGTTGTTGGCATCGGGAATCAGCAGGCCGATGGCGCCGCAGAGCCCCGAGCGCAGGCTGCGTGCGCCGGCATGGGGCTGATACCCCAGCTCCTCTATGGCAGCCAGCACCCGCTGCCGCGTTTCTGCGGCAACGGCAACACGCCCTCTCTTATAATCGTTGATAACGTATGAGACAGTTGCTCGCGATACTCCGGCCCGGCGGGCGACATCATGCTGTGTCACGCGCTTGCCCATCAGGACACCACCCGCGAATAGGTCACAGTTGCCGTTCTGAGCGCACACGAGCAATCCAACATGTGCAACTTTACACGTGTAAGCATATCATATGTTCTGCACTGTGTCAATGATCCATAGAGGGTGAAAAAGCCTAGGAGCGCATGGGTAGCTTGGATGAACCAAACTACCCATGCGCTCCTCAGAATGACAGATGCTGTTGTGGTAAAGCCCGGTCTGTGACAGCAGGGGAAGCGCGCCGCCTGGGCCAGGCATTGGTTGTAATCTTCCGCCTTATCCAGCAGCAGCGCCGCCTGGGTGGTATAGCCCTGGCCGTAGCCCATCGAGCCGCCCACCATGGGTGAGAAAAAGGCCTCCTTCTGCGCCCCGGTGGTGTTCTGCCATAGCTCGGGCCACTGCGGGTCAGGCGCATCGGCTAAAGATCGTACCCACCCCAGTCGCCGAAGGATACGCCCGAGTCACAACTCGCTAAGCCTCGCCCATGCTGAGAAAGTAGCGATGAAGGCGCGTATCCTGCGTGAGCTCGGGGTGAAAGGCGGTGGCCAGGAGCGAGCCCTGCCGGGCGGCCACCGCACGCCCATCGGGCAGCCGAGCCAGCACTTCCACCTCAGGGCCGGCGCGCTCGATCAGGGGCGCGCGGATGAACACGCCGGGGAAAGGCGCCATGCCGGGCCCTAGCGCCGGCATATCGAGATCGGCGATGAAGCTATCGACCTGCCGCCCAAAGGCATTCCGCCGGACGGCGATATCCATCAAGCCCAGCAGTGGCTGATCGAGCCCGCCGATGTCCCTCGCCAGCAGGATCATCCCGGCACAGGTACCCCAGATCGGCACCCCTCTCTCCGCCAGACGGCGGATCGGCTCGATCAGGCCATAGGTCACGGCCAGCTTGCCGATAGTTGTGCTCTCTCCCCCCGGGATGACCAGGCCGCCCAGCCCTTCCAGGTGCTCTGGCAGGCGCACCTCGATAGTCTGGGCCCCCAGCTTCCTCAGGGTCGCGACGTGCTCGGCAAAGGCGCCCTGCAGGGCCAACACCCCCACTCGCGCCATGCCGCTCACCATCCTCGCTCTGCCAGGCGATCCTGGGCGGGGATGGTGCTCAGCTCGATGCCTGGCATGGCCTCGCCCAGCCCCTTGGAGACCTCGGCGATAATCGCGGCGTCGCGGAAATGCGTCGTCGCCTGGACAATAGCCCTGGCCCGCCTGGCCGGGTCGGCCGACTTGAAGATCCCCGAGCCGACAAACACGCCATCCACACCCAGCTGCATCATGAGCGCCGCATCCGCGGGTGTGGCAATGCCGCCGGCAGCAAAGTTGACGACCGGCAGGCGGCCCGTCGTGGCCACCTCGACGACCAGGTCATAGGGCGCCCCCATCTCCTTGGCCGCCGCCATCCACTCCTCGGGCGCCATGGACTGCAAGCGCCGGATCTCACCCAAGACGGTCCGCGCATGGCGCACCGCTTCGACCACGTTGCCGGTGCCCGCCTCGCCCTTGGTGCGGATCATCGCCGCGCCCTCGCCGATGCGCCGCAGGGCCTCGCCCAGGTTCCGGCAGCCGCAGACAAAAGGCACCTTGAACGCGTGCTTGTCGATATGGTGCGCCTCGTCGGCGGGCGTCAACACTTCGCTCTCATCGATATAATCAATGCCGAGCGCCTCGAGCACCTGCGCCTCGACAAAATGCCCGATGCGGCACTTGGCCATGACCGGGATGGTCACAGCATCCATGATCTTCAGGATCAGCTCAGGGTCGCTCATGCGCGCCACGCCGCCTTGGGCGCGGATATCGGCCGGCACCCGCTCCAGCGCCATCACCGCGCAGGCGCCCGCCTCTTCGGCAATGCGCGCCTGCTCTGGCGTTACCACATCCATGATCACGCCGCCCTTGAGCATCTCGGCCAGGCCGCGCTTAAGGGTCACTGCTCCTGCTGTGTTACCTGTTTCCATGTGTACTAACCTCCTGATTGTTCTGAGAATACCACCCGATGCAGAGCACTATCGCCTGAAGCAAGATCTTTTAACCACAAAGGCACAAAGACACGAAGGTCCACAAAGTTTAGATCGTATTCTTTGTGGTTCTTTGTGTCCTTTGTAGCTTTGTGGTTAGGAGATCTTGCTCCGGGCAGGCGATGTTCTTGCTATGCATCGTGTCCAACTGGGCGTAGAAGGCTAATCAGACGATGGGATGCTCCCCCACCGATGGCCCATCGTGCTTGGGCTGTTTCTCCAGCCTTTTCACCGCCCTGGCCAGGCGGCGCACGCCCTCGGCGATATCCAGCGCAGAAAGATGTGCAAAGCTCAGGCGCATGTAAGCCTCGCCCTGGCCATCGGCAAAGAACACATTGCCCGGCACAAAAACTACCTCCTCGTTCGCCGCCTCTTCGAGCAACTCCCGGCTGTTCAGGGGCGCGGCGAGGGCACACCAGACGTAGAGCCCCCCCTGCGGGCGCCCCCAGCGCACACTGGGCGGCATGTGAGACTCCAGCGCGTCCAGCAGGGCGTCGCGTCGCGATGCCCAGGCCCGGCGCACCCAGGCCAGGTGCGCGTCGAGCGATCCATCGCCCAGTAGCTCGCACACGGCCTGCTGAGTGAGATTGCTGGGGTGCAGGTCCACCGTCCGGCGCAGGGCAGCCAGGGGCTCGATCAGAGCCGGCGGCGCCACCAGCCATCCCAGCCGCAGACCGGGCCCCAAGACCGAAGAGAGGCTTCCCAGGTAGAGGACAAAGCCTCCCCGATCAAGCGCCCGCATCGGGGCCGGCGGGTTCGCCTCATAGAAAAGCTCGCCGTAGAGGTCATCCTCCAGGATGGGCACCCGGTGCCGCTGGGCCAGCGCCAGCAGAGCGGCCCGGCGCTCAGCGCTCATGACGCTGCCCGTCGGATTCTGAAAGTTCGGGATGGTGTAGATGAGGCGCACATCGACATGGGCCATGATCTGCTCGGCCGCGCTGACCCGCATGCCTTGCTCGTCAACCGGCACCTCGATGAGCCGGGCGCCCAAGGCCCGAAAGACCTCCAGCGCACCAACATAGGTGGGAGATTCCACCAGCACCGCCTGACCCGGCTCGAGCAGCAACTGCGCGACCAGGTAGAGACCCTGTTGTGAGCCGGAAAGGATAAGGATCTGGTTTGCCGCAGGCCGGCTGCAGCCTTTCAATGCCAGCCGGCGCGCCAGCTCTTCGCGCAGGTGCATCAGGCCGAGCACGGGCGAATCCTGCAGCAGGCTTTCCCGGCAAGAGTCAAGAAGGCGCCCCACCGTCTTGTCGAGAGCGATGTGTGGCGACGTCAGGATCTCCGGAATGCCCGCAGCCAGAGAAATCGTGCCCGGGCGCGCGGCCAAGTCCGCCACGCGGCGGACGAGCGGACTCTGGATGGAGCGCAGGCGTGGCCGGATCAAGCCGCTCCACGCGAGAGGGACCGGCGCTGGCTCTGCGCTGGCCTCAGCCCGTTCTGCCACGCCCAGGACGACCGTGCCTCGGCCGGCGCGGCCCGCGATCAGCCCATCGGCCGCCAGCTCACGGTAGGCATTGACCACCGTCGTGCGGTTGACGCCCAGGTGGCGGGCCAGGACCCGCTCAGCAGGCAGGCGTGCGCCCGCGGGCAGGCGTCCCTCCAGGATCAGGGACCTGATCTGGCTTTCGATCTGCCGGTAGGTAGGGGTATCGCTATCCCGTCTGATGGCTAGTTGCATGGCCAATGGCTCACTGATGGACTGCTCCATAACAGTATATACCCCCTTGCACCCGCTGTAAACGGCCAATGGATGGCCAATTGACATCATCCATTTTAGGCGGAACTCAGCCATTAGCAAGTGCAGATAGAGCATGAGCAGAAAAATGGCAGACATGATATATCCCGGATTTAACAATTGAAGATAGAGAAACAGCAAGCCTCGCTCCGTGTTCTGAATGTACCAACACCAGAAAGGAAGCGAGGGCTTGCTGCATGGGTAAGGATACACGCATTGA
>DAOTVS010000309.1:0-5991 GCA_034436375.1 Anaerolineae bacterium
AGGAAGATAAAGGTCAAAGCCAAAAGCACGAGGCCGCCGATGGCTGGGCCGCGCACCGCGGCGGTAAAGCGGCCGCCCGCTTCCTGATAGGCCCGCCAGGCTGCGGCAAAAGAGCCCAGGGCGGGAATGAGGATAAACAGTGCCCACCAGTTGGCCAGGTAGAGCCCGGTGAGGTTCAACACCAGAAAGATGATTCCCAGCAGGATCAGCACCGCTCCGGCGATCCAGGCGACATTCTCGCCCGGGCTCTCTCGCCTGGGAGGAGTGGGTTCATTCATGGCAGGTAGCCTCCAGCTATCAGGCTGACCATCTGGCCCGGCGAGGCCCCTCGCTCCCCGCTGGGCCATCGTGGTCAAGGGGCGCTACGTTCCTTGATCGCAATCAGCACGCCCCCAATCAACCCCGCACAGATGCCCAGAACGATCAGGCCGATCTGCGCTGCCGGCCCACCCAGCAGACCGTAGAGCAGGAGCACCACTCCCGCCGCCAGCAGCGCAAAGCCTAATTTGTCCAACGCCATCACTTTCTCCCCTTTGCCCCGGCACGCCAGCGGACCGCGAGATTCTTTGCCCTCCATTCTAGGTACTATCCGCTGTTGGCGCATCCCCCTGCCGTCCAGGTTTTGACCTGGTCAACCGGCCAGGTTTACAGCAGGTGATGCTTCAGGGCCAGAGCGACCGCCTCGGTGCGGCTGGCGACGCCCAGCTTGGAGAGAATGCTCGACACGTGGAACTTGACGGTGGATTGGCTCACCACCAGCCGGTCGGCGATATCCGGGTTATTGAGGCCCTCCACCATCAGCGCCAGCACCTCGCGCTCACGCTGGGTCAGGTCGCCGCCCGGGGCCGGCGGCTGGGTGGCCGCGTCAATCAGCGCCCTGGCCGCTTCCGGGGCCAGGGTAGGGCGGCCGGCTGCGGCGGCGCGGATGGCCGCAGCCAACTCTCCTGCCGAGATGTTCTTGAGCAGGTAGCCAATGGCTCCCGCCTGCAGCGCCCTCTGGACCAGGTCCTGCTGCTCAAAACTGGTCAGGGCGATCACCTGGATCTGCGGGCAAGCCGTGCGGATCGCTTTGGTGGCCGCCGCGCCATCCATCTTGGGCATCACCAGGTCCATCAGCACTACATCGGGCTGCAGTTCAGGGCACAGGCGCACAGCTTCCTCGCCGCTCCCGGCCTGGCCCACCAGCTCGAGGTCATCATAGGCCAGGATAAAGTCCTCCAGGCCGCTGCGGACTATGGCGTGGTCGTCCACGATCAACACACGGATGCACTTCTCGCCGCTCATCGTTTTACTCCTTTGGGCCTGCCGGCCAGACCACAGTAATCTGGGCACCCTCGCCGGCCCGGCTCTCGACCATCAGATCGGCGCCGACCGAGCGGGCGCGCTCGCGCATGATCCCCAGGCCCAGGTGATCCGCCGGCACCGTGGCCAGGTCAAAGCCGCGCCCATCATCGCGGATGGTGAGGGTCAACCGGGTCTCTCCAGTCAGAGGGTCAGGCTCGCAGCGCAGGCTCACCGCCGCCTGGCTGGCCTCGGCGTGCCTGGCAATGTTGTTCAGCGACTCCTGGGCGATACGGTAGAACGCCAACTGCACGTCCGGTGGCAGGTGCGGGCAATCGCCCTCCAGGGTCACCGTCACGGGCACGCGCGCCCGGCCGGTGATGGCCGTGGCCAATTGCTGCAGCAAGTCGCCCAGCGCCGCTTCCGTGAGGGCCGCCGGCCGCAGCTCCAGGAGCAGGGTGCGCATCTCGGCCAGGGCCCCGCGCGTGAGCTGGCGCAGCTTTTCCAGCCGCTTGAGCGCTTCCTGTGGATTGCGCTCATAGATGCGCGGCAGCACATCGGCCGTCAGGCTGGCGGAGAAGAGGGTCTGGCTGACAGCATCGTGCAGCTCGCGCGCCAGCCGGTTGCGCTCGGCCTCGACCGCCGACTGCTCGGCATGCTCATAGAGGCGGGCATTCTCCACCGCCAACCCGACCTGCTGGCCGATCGCAGCCAGCAGTGATAGCTCTTCGGCAGTGAACTCACGCTGGTCGCGGGAGCCGAGGGTAATGGCCCCAACCGGCCGCCCCTTGGCGATGAGCGGTGTGCTCACCACCTGCCGGATCCCTTCCCGTAGCAAGAGCTCCTTGAGATCACTTTCCGGGTAATCGTCCACCACGCGCACTACCGGCCTGCCCTCGCGGGCCGCCTGCTGGGCAGCGCCCATATCGGGAGGGATGCGCTCGACCCAGGGCATATTGATCTCTGATACGCCCCGCTGCACCATCAGCACCAGCGTCTGGCCGTCGGCGGCCATGCCATAGGCGGCGCCGATATCCATGTGCATCAGCTCCAGGATCTTGTCGACGGCGCTGGCCTGGGTCTCTTCCAGGTCCAGTGATTGGCTGACCACCTCGGCAATAGCGTTCAGGGTTGCCAGCTCCCGCGTGCGGCTGGCCACGCGAGCCTCCAGGTTGGCGTACGACTCGGCCAACTGTGCCGACATGGCATTGAATTGTTGCGCCAACTCTTCCAGCTCGTCGCCGGTATGGACGCTGACCGTCTGGCCAAAATGGCCACCGGCCACATCCTGGGCGCCGGCGATGAGCTGCTGGATCGGGCCGGTTATGCGCCCCATCCCCAGCATGACGACAAAAGTGGGCACAATGACGCCCAGCGCCAGAAGCACGATCAGAAAGAGCCGGTAGTTTTGGCTGGGGCTCATCAATGTGGCCCAGGTATCCTCGGTGATCAGCCCCCAAGGTGTGCCGGGTATGGGGGCATAGCTGGCCATGATATCGCGGCCCTGCAGATCGCGGGTGCGCAGGTAGCCCACCTTGTTGCCCAACACCTGTTGCACCGCTGGTTGCGTGGAGATATTCTCACCGATGCGCTCATTGCCCGTGCTGTAGATCAGGCGACCGCTGCCATCGACGATGTAGGTCGTGCCCGTGTCATCAATGCGCAGCCGCACGATGCTGCCGTAAAAGGCGCTGACCGTGGAGGCGCCCAGGCGGAACATGCCCACCAGGGTACCGCGCTCCTCTCCCATCGCGCCAATGATGGGCACGGCCACCATGATCACATCAGCGCCCTCCGGACCATCGGCTGTAATATCGGAAAAAACCGGTGCGTTGGAGCGCAAGAGCTGGCCGAAGAAGGGTTTCGCCGACCAATCCTGCCCCATGAGATCGGGGCGCTCCGGTTGAGAGGCCACCACCCGCCCCTGGGGGCTCAGCACAAGCACCCCCCCATCAAAGACGACCAGGCGGTTTGCCGCATAGAGCAGCGCCTGCCGCTGCTGCGGCGTGTCGCCATCGTACAGCCCGGGCGTGCGGGCGATGTTCTCCAGCAGACGGCTGTACTCTTCGAACCCGCTCGAAAGCTGCCCGGCCGAAAGGCGCGCCAGCTCTTGATTGCGGCCGATGACCAGGTCCTCCGTCACATGCTGGTATGCATAAAAGGTCGTCAGCGCCACTGCCAGCAGGATGAGGGTCGTGGGAAAGAATGACCAGGCGATAATGCGGGCGCGCAGGCGCCAGGGTCGCCGCTTCAGCAGCATGGATTATCTTCCTCGCTCACGGCCTTGGCCTTCTGAGCGGCCTGAATCTCCCGGCTGACAGCGGCCATGGCGGCGGGCCCATCGAGCCCCAGGGTAAAGATACGATCCCAGGCAGCGTAAGCGATGCGCTTGGCTTCGGCCATATTGGCAAAGATCTCGGTCGTCACCGAGTAACCCTTGATGTGGCCGTCGGCAAAGGCGGCGATATCCATCCCCCTGGCCTTTTCCGGATACTGCTCGCGGATATCGCTCACCCATTCGTCCACCAGCGACGCCCGGGCCGGCTGCAGCAGGTTTGTGCGGGCCATGGCCCGGCCGTAATCTTTGCTGATCAGAAACTTGACCAGCTCCCAGGCGGCCTCGGGGTGCTTGGTGCCGGCATAGATGCCAAAGCCGTCGGTTGTGGCCAGGGTCGCCCGCCGCACCGGCCCAGCCGGAAAGGGCGCGACGCCGAGGCGGAAGGGGGCATTAGTGAGGATATCTTTGAGCGCCCACGAGCCATCCTCCACCATGGCCAGTTTGCCGGCGATAAAGGCCTGGCTGGCGCCCATTTTCTCTACTCGCGGCAGGGTAGCCATGCTGTTGTCGAGCCACATGCGATCGTGCAACCAGGCATAGGCCTGCATGGCCTGCGGTTCGGCCATGAGGCAATGGGTGGGGTCCGCCGGGTCCACAAAATGACCGCCAAAGCTGTTGACGTGAATCTGCAGGCGGTCCCAGCTGACATCCACCATGCTGCCAAAGAGCGTCTGCCGGCCGTCGTCGCTGGCCGGCGTCAGGCGCTTCATCGCCTGCTGGTAATCAGCACAGGTCCAGGAGTCGGTAGGATAATCCACGCCGTACCGGTCAAAGAGGTCCTTGTTATAGTAGAGGGCCAGGGCGCCGTGGTACTTGGGCAGGCCATACTGCTTGCCATCGCGAGTGAAAAAGGAATTGTACTGCGCCGGGTCCCAGTCCTCGATGGTGGCACGGTCGAGGTCGGCCTGCACCATCGGGCGCAGATCCAGCGTGTAGCCCTTTTGCGCCCAGATGGGAAAATGGGTGCAGCAGCCCTGGAAAACATCGGCGGCTGTGCCGGCCTCCATATCGGCCAGCATCTGCTCCTCTACATTATCAGGGTCGGGTGTGTAAAAGACGCGGATATTGGGGTGGGTGGCATGGAACTCTTCCAGGAGCTGCTGGGCCATGGGGGGGAACCAATCTGTGCTCCAGTCCTGGTAGACGATCTGTACCTTGCCCTCAACCGGAGTGGGTTGCCGGCGCAGCGAGCCGCAGGCAGAGAGCGCTGCGCCCGCTGCAGCCAACGCCCCCCAACGCAAAAACGCTCGCCGCGAGAGGGCAGGCTGGGCCCGACCGTGGCTATCACCGGTGCTGTGCATGTGCTGCTCCTGGGTTTCACACCCTGACCTTAACAGACCAGAAGAGTATACCAGAAGACTTGGCAGCAGGCAATGCTGCCGCTGTCCGCAAGCTTGACACAAGCGCGCCGATGAGTTTATATTGCACCATGCAGATATGGGAACGCGCAACGCGAGATATGTCGGAGTGAACTGTCTGGAGGGCCATGGCCTACCGTTTCGCCGTGGAGCGTGCGGATTATAGCGACTATGCCGGCGGCCAGGTATTCTACAGCCTGCCTGGCCGCCCGGCCCTGCCCGTGCGCCTGACCAGCGAGATCCTGCAGCGCTGCCTGGCCCTGCGCCCGGCGCCCTACCGCTTGTACGATCCGCTCTGCGGAGGGGCATACCTTCTCTGCGTGCTGGCCTATCTGCATTGGGAGGCCATACGCGAGCTGATCGGCTCGGATATCGACCCCGAGGCGGTCCGCCTGGCCGAGCGCAACCTGGCTTTGCTGACGACCAACGGCCTCGAGGAGCGCCGGCAAAAGCTGCAGGCCCTGGCCGCCGCCTATGGCAAGGAATCGCATCAGGCGGCGCTGGAGGCCCTGGGCCGCCTGGAAGCCCGCCTGCGCCGGCATCTCGCTGTGCACCCCATCCGGATGCAGCTGTTCCAGGCCGATGCCCTCGACCCGCGATCGCTCCTGCAGCACCTGGGGCCGGGCTCAGTGGACGTGGTGATCACCGACCTTCCCTATGGGCTGCAATCCCAGTGGCAGGGGGAAAGCGGCGCCGCAGCAAAGGCGGCCGGCCGCCCCTCCCCGCCCCCCGCATGGCGCCTGCTCGACGCCCTGCGCGCCGTCCTGGCCCCCTCCGCCCTCGTCGCCATCGCCGCCGACAAGAAGCAAAAGATCGCCCACGAGCGCTACCGACGGCGTGAGCATTTCAATGTGGGCAAGCGGCAGATCGTGATTCTGCAACTGACTTGATGCGACCGCTATTGGGCGCGCGGGTGCGTAGCTGCGACTATGGAAGCATTTACGCCAGGGGAATCGATGTGGCGGCTTACAATCACCCGCTGCCACAACAGAGATGCCGCTCATAAGCACCGGG
>DAOTVS010000310.1:0-40194 GCA_034436375.1 Anaerolineae bacterium
CTGGGATCACCTGGTGCTCAATGCCAGCCAGGTGACCAATCCCTCCATTGACCCCCTGCGCGAGCCCATGGAGCTGAAGACCTACATCGGCGCCAAGCCCGACCGCCTGGAGATCGACCCGCGCACCAGCGAGGTGACGACGCCGATGCCGCCACAGGTTGCTATTCAAGTGCCCATCATGTTCTCTGCCATGTCCTTCGGCTCGATCAGCCTGCCAGTGCAAAAATCGCTGGCCCGCGCCGCAGAGCAGGCAGGCACCCTCTTCAACACCGGCGAGGGGGGCCTGCACCGTGACCTCTATGCCTATGGCAACTCGGCCGTCGTACAAGTTGCCTCAGGGCGTTTCGGCGTCGATGCCGACTATCTCAGCGCCGGCCGCATGATCGAGATCAAGGTCGGCCAGGGCGCCAAGCCTGGCATCGGCGGGCACCTGCCCGGGGAGAAGGTGAGCCCCGAGGTGGCCGCCACGCGCATGATCCCCATCGGCTCCGATGCCATCTCGCCGGCGCCCCACCACGACATCTACTCCATAGAGGACCTGGCGCAGCTGATCTATGCGCTGAAAGAGGCCACTCAATACACCAAGCCGGTAGGGGTCAAGATTGCCGCCGTGCACAATGTGGCCGCCATCGCCAGCGGCATCGCCCGTGCGGGGGCTGATTATATCGCTATCGACGGGCTGCGTGGCTCCACTGGCGCAGCGCCCAAGATCATCCGGGACCATGTGGGCATTCCCATCGAGCTGGCCCTGGCCGCAGTCGACACCCGCCTGCGCCAGGAGGGCATCCGCCAGCGCGTCTCGGTCATCGCCGCTGGGGGCATCCGCAACTCGGCCGATGTGATCAAGGCCATCGCCCTCGGCGCCGACGCCGTCTATATCGCCACCAGCGCCCTGGTCGCCCTGGGCTGCCACGTCTGCCAGATGTGCTATACCGGCAAATGCTCCTGGGGTATCGCCACCCAGAATCCCTATCTGAACCGCCGCATCAACCCAGAGATCGGCGCCCGCCGCCTGGGCAACCTGCTCTTGGGCTGGAGCCATGAGATCCAGGAGATGCTGGGAGGCATGGGTATCAACGCTCTGGAGAGCCTGCGCGGCAACCGCCTGCACTTGCGCGCCGTCGGCCTCACTGAAGCCGAGATGCGGGTGCTCGGCGTGCGGCCGGCGGGGGAGTGACGCGTGAAGGGGGATGCGTAAGGTCGCTATGGCGTAGTGGGCGCCGTTTCGGGCCTCACTCGCCCAGGCGCAACCGGCACCAAGCGGCTGGAACTCCGTAGCAGCGACCTTACGGATCACGCATTACGCATCACTGATCGTGGATTACACGTGGAGGTGGTCATGACTATCCAACCGGATACGACCCAACTCGACAGCCTGGAAATCGACGCTCGCGGCCTTTACTACCGCGACCTGAATGCCCGCATCCGCGAAAAGGTAGCCGGCGGCTGCCGCCATCTGGTTTTACACCATGTATGCGGCCAGCGCTACATCGGCACTGGCTTGCGCGAGCCCCTCCGCATCGACATCGAGGGTACTCCTGGCAACGACCTGGGCGCCTTTATGGATGGACCCACGGTCATCGTGCATGGCAACGCGCAGGATGCCTGCGGCAACACCCTGGGCGGCGGCGAGATGGTTGTCTATGGTCGCGCGGGCGATACCACCGGCTATTCCATGCGTGGAGGCGAGATCCTCATCCAGGGCGACGTGGGCTACCGAGCCGGTATCCACATGAAAGAATGCGGCGACCGCCGTCCAGCCATCGTCATCGGCGGCGCCTGCCAGCCTTTCCTGGGCGAGTACATGGCGGGGGGCATCATTCTGCTGCTGGGGCTCAGCCTCAGGCCAGGAGAACGCCTGCAAGCCAACTTTATTGGCACCGGCATGCACGGCGGCGTGATCTACCTGCGTTGCCCCGTCGAGCCCTGGCAGCTCGGTGCAGAATGCGGCACGAGCGAGCTGAACGAGCAGGACTGGCGGCAGGTGCGCCGCCTGGTGCAGCGGTACACGCACTACTTCGGCGGCGATGCGGAAGAAATCCTGCAGGCGCCCTTTACCAAGGTGTTCCCACTGTCCAGGCGTCCGTACGGCAACTTGTACGCGTACTGAAAGCGCTGCAGAGGAACTGAGGGAAGCCAATGTCGAACCAGGTTTCCACAGGTTCCCTCAGGCCCATCATTTCCCTGATTTGCCGTAAGCGCACAATGGTGTATCATTCCCTTCAGATACCCAGCCAGGGAGGGCGCCAACGTGGTTGTTCTTGACCAGCGCGATGTGGACCGCAAAGTACTGGAAATCCTCAAGATCCTGAACCGATCAGCCGAACCCATCGGCGCGCGGGCGATTGCGCGCGAGCTCAAGGATGTAGGCATCGAACTGACGGAGCGCGCCGTGCGCTATCACCTGCAGATTATGGACGAGCGGGGACTCACCTATCAGGTTGGGCGTGAGGGGCGCTTGATCACCGAGGCAGGGCGCGATGAGGTTGGGGCAGCCCTCGTGACCGACAAGGTCGGCTATGTGATCGGCCGTATCAAGCTGCTGGCCTTCCAGACGACTTTTGAGCCTGCCCGTCAGGAGGGCGGGGTCGTCATGAACACGGCCCTCTTCAAGCGCAGCGAGTTCGACAAGGCCCTCGACGCTATGGCCGGCGCTTTCAAGGCCGGCATCACCGTCAGTGAGCGCGTAGGCATTACTCAGCCTGGCGACCGCATCGGCGGCACGCTCGTGCCCGAGGATCGCATCGGCTTTAGCACCGTCTGCAGCGTTACCATCAACGGCGTGCTCCTCAAGGCCGGTATACCGATGGATTCGCGCTTTGGCGGCATCCTGGAGGTGCATGGTCGCCATCCCCACCGCTTTGTCGAGATCATACACTACAGCGGTTCGTCGCTTGACCCCTCCGAAGCTTTCATCCGTGCCCATATGACCGACGTAGGCGCGGCAGTGCGCACAGGCAATGGCCGCGTGCTGGCTAACTTTCGCGAGTTGCCCGGTCCCTGCCGTCCTCTGGTCGAAGAGACGGCCGCTCAACTGCGCGCCGCCGGCATCAGCGGCCTGTTGCAGATGGGAGAGATGGGCGAGCCCGTCTGTCAAATCCCGGTCGACCTGAACATGTGTGGCGTCATCCTCCTGGGCGGCCTCAACCCCGTCGCCGCCGCCGCCGAAGCGGGTGTCGAGGCCGATTATCACGCCATGAGCACCGTCGTCGACTTTGCCAGCCTCCGCTCTGTTTGGAGCCTGTGAGCCCCACCTTACCGGCGACCACGGCCTCGGTCGCTTCTGGCTTGGCGCTGGCCATCACTGGATCTCTGCCAGCCGCACAGGGCGCTTTTCGTGCAGCGAGCGCTCCGCCGCCATAGCCATGAGCACCGGGATGCGCCCATCGTGGCCCGTCACCGGCGGCTCGGCATCCTGCTGGATGCTTTCCACAAAGGCGCGCATCTCCGCCACATACGATTCAGCATAACGCTCCAGGAAGAAATAGAGCGGCTTGGCGGCATGCACGCCCTCGGCGTTACAATACACGTGGCTGTCGGGGGTGTTGTTTTGCGCTGCCACCATGCCCGCAGAGCCAAAGACCTCCACCCGTTGATCATAGCCATAGACGGCCTGGCGGCTATTGTCGATCGCGCCGAACGCGCCGTTCTCGAAGCAAAGCGTGATCACCGCCGTATCGATATCGCCGGCCTCGCCGATCGCCGGGTCCACGCAGATGCCTCCCACGGCATAGATGCTTTCCACCTCACATCCCAGCATATAGCGCGCCATATCAAAATCATGGATGGTCATGTCGAAGAAGAGACCGCCGGAGGCGCGCACGTACTCGATTGGCGGCGGCGCCGGGTCGCGACTGGTAATGCGCAGGATGTGCGGTTGGCCAATCTTGCCTTCAGCCACCATTTCACGGAGCCGACGAAAGCTCGGGTCAAAGCGCCGATTAAAGCCAACCTGCAGCTTGACGCCTGCCCGCGCCACGGCCTCCAGGGCCGTATCAATCGCAGCCAGATCATGGGCGATGGGCTTTTCGCAGAAGATATGTTTGCCGGCCTGCGCAGCCTCGATAATGATCTGCGCATGGGTATCGGTCGAGGAACAGACAGCCACCGCATCAATGGTTGGATCGGCCAGCAGGGCCCGGTAATCGGCCTCGGCGCGGGGAATATGCAAGCGAGAGGCCAACGCCAGAGCCGCATCAAAGTGTGGATCGGCCACCGCCCCCACCTGGGCCCCGGGAATACGATGAGCCAGATCCTGGGCGTGAATCTGCCCGATACGGCCCGCGCCGATAACACCGATACGGACCTCAGCTAGAGCAACCATGGGATCAACCTCCGGGCATCTACAGGCCCAGTGTCCTCAAATAGGCACGATTGCGCCGGGCCGAATCCTTGGGCGCCCCCAGGCCGGGCAGCACATCCTGCTCCACGACAACCCAACCATCGTACTGCAGAAACTTGAGCGCAGCCACCAGGCGGGGGAAATCGACCCCCCCTCGCCCCAGCTCGCAAAAGACGCCCTGCCGCACCGCGTCGAGGTAGGTCCAGCCCTCCGCCACACGCGCCCCGACGGCTGGATCATAATCCTTTAAATGCAAGTACCAGATGCGCCCTGCATGCTTGCGCAGCCCCGCCAAGGCATCGCCGCCCCCGAATCTGTAGTGGCCGGTGTCGAAGCACAGGCCCACCAGGCGCGGGTCGGTGAGGCTCAGCAGGGTATCGATCTCCTCCGGCGTTTCCACATAGCCACCGCAGTGATGGTGGAAAACAGTGCGCAGGCCGGCCTCGGCGCGCACTGCTTCGGCAATGCGCTGCACCCCTTGGGTAAAGATCTGCCATTCCGCCTGGCTCAGGCCGTGCTCGGGCCGGATGCGCCCGGCATTCGCCGCTCGTATAGGGTCCTTGCCGTTGTCATCGGCCAAGACCAGAAATGGCGCGCCGCCGGCTACCGCGGCCAACAGCCGCGCCACACGCACAGCCGTCTCAACGCCCGGGGCGTGGGCAGCCGGGTCTTTGAGAGCGACGGGCACAAAGGCGCCGAGCAGAGCCAGGCCCCGCGCCTGCAGCTCAGTACGCAGGCGCGCCGGAGAGGTGGGCAGAAAACCCCAGTCGCCCAGTTCAGTCCCTTCGTAGCCGGTCTCCACCATCTCGTCCAACACCTGGCGATAGCCGATCGCCTTACCCAGGCCAAACTCCAGGATTCCCCAGGAACAGGGCGCGTTGCCGACCCGAATCATCGTTGACCTCCCTCCGGCTCACGGAAACTCATAGGATCAGAACTTGCGTGTCCAATCCTTCAGCCAGCGCTCCACCACCACCTTGGTCTGGGTATAGAATTCGACGGCATGATGCGCCTGGCCGTGCAGGTCGCCGAAAAAGCTTTCTCGCCAGCCACTGAACGGAAAGTAGGCCATGGGCGCCGCCACGCCAATGTTGATGCCGACATTGCCTGCCAGCGCCTCATAGCGGAACTTGCGGGCTACGGCGCCGCTGGCAGTAAACACACAGGCCATATTCCCATAGGTGCCGCTGTTCACCAGGGCCAGGGCATCGTCCACGGTATCAACGTCCATCAGACCCAACACAGGCCCAAAGATCTCGGTGCGGGCGATCTCACCGCCCGGGGGCACGTTTTCCAGGATCGTCGGCCGAAGAAAGTAGCCCCGCTCATAGCCGGGGATGACGGCGCCACGCCCGTCCACGAGCGCGCTCGCCCCCTCGGTCAGGCCCTTAGCAATCAGATCCTCGATGCGCTTTTTGCTCTCGGCCGAGATCACCGGCCCCATTTGCACCCCTTCCGCCAACCCGTGGCCCACCACCCGCGCGCGGGCCGCTTCGGCCAGCGCAGGCTTGAAGGAGCGGCTTGCCTCGCCCACCAGGATAGCCAGCGACGCGGCCAGGCAACGCTGGCCGGCATTGCCGAAAGCGCTATCCATAACTATGTTGGTCGTCTGTACCCTGTCGGCATCGGGCAGAATCACGAGAGGATTCTTGGCGCCGCCCTGAGCCTGCACCCGCTTGCCCTGAGCCGCTGCCCGGCTGTAGACATGCCGCGCCACCCGTGTCGAGCCCACAAAGCTGATGGCGCGCACCAGTGGATGGTCCAGCAACGCATTGACCGTATCCGCCGCACCGTTGACCAGGTTGACGACGCCCTGGGGAAAGCCTGCTCTCTCCAGCAGACGAAAGACCCGCTGGGTGGTCATGGGCGTCCGCTCCGACGGCTTGATGATTACCGTGTTGCCGCAGGCCACCGCATAGGGGAAAAACCAAAACGGGATCATGCCTGGAAAATTAAAAGGCGAGATGATGGCCGCCACGCCGACTGGCTGGCGAATCATGTACTCGTCGATGCCTCGCGCAATATCCTCCGAGAACTGGCCTTGCATCAGGGTTGGGATGCCACAGGCCACCTCGACGTTCTCGATAGCACGGCGCATCTCACCCCGCGCATCGTCCAGGGTCTTGCCATTCTCCAGGACGATCGAGCGCGAGAGGTCCTCGAAGCTCTCCTCCAGCAGGTCCTTCAGCCGGAACAGGCACTGAATGCGCTGGCCGGCGGGCGTGCGCCGCCAGGTCTGGAAAGCTTCGTGCGCGGCCTGCGCCGCCCGGTCGACCTCCACCAGCGGTGAGAGCGGCACCCGCGCCAATACCTCGGCGGTGGCCGGATTCAGGACCTCCCGATATTCCGCGCCCGCGACCTCCTGCCAGGCGCCATTCACAAAGTTGAGTAGAGTCTCCACTGATGGCATCGTGTTCCTCCCAGTCCCCTTGCTGAACCGACACAGTATCGTAGTGATGGCCTCAGTCGTTCACATCCTTAAAGAGAGGAACGGCTGAAGCCATCACCACGATACTGAACTACAGGAAATAGCGTTCTCGCTTCTGCGCCTGTTCGTATTCGGCGCGCGCCTGCCGCACACTCTCCAGCGCAGAGACCTCTGACACGGGCACATCCCACCACGATTCATAGCCAGGCACGCGCTCCTCACGATCCGTCTCGACCACAATGACCGTCGTCTGCGTCTGCCTCTTGGCCTCCTCCAACGCCGCCCGGAGCGCCGGCAGGTCGCGCGCCGAAAGCACACAGGCGCCCAGGCTGCGAGCATTGGCCGCGTAATCGATAGGCAGGTTGGCCCCAGCGATCTGGCCGCTGGCCGAATCGCGGTACTCATAGTGCGTGCCGAACCCGCCGCTGCCGACCGTCTTGGAGAGCCCGCCAATGGATGAGAAGCCGTGGTTGTCGATCAGGACGATAGTGAGCTTGATTCCCTCCTGTACCGACGTCACGATCTCCGAAGGCATCATCAGGTACGAGCCGTCGCCGACCATACAATATACCTCGCGGCTGGGATCGGCCATCTTGACGCCCAGAGCGCCGGCGATTTCGTAGCCCATACAGGAATAGCCGTATTCCAGGTGGTAGCCTTTGGGATCTCGTGTGCGCCACAGTTTGTGTAGATCACCTGGCAGGCTGCCTGC
The DNA here is from genome assembly GCA_034436375.1 of Anaerolineae bacterium. Taxonomy (GTDB): domain Bacteria; phylum Chloroflexota; class Anaerolineae; order SpSt-313; family SpSt-313; genus DAOTVS01. The sequence continues at coordinate 7,483 of DAOTVS010000310.1, forward strand.
GGCGCATACGACCACATCCCGCGGACCGCTGGCCTCGTTGACAGCGCCGATGACCTCACTCTGGCTCAACAGAGGTTGGTGCCCCAGGTTATAGAGGCGGCTGACCTCGGCGTCCCATTCCTGATTGTAGCGTGCGGCGCGCGCTTGATAGGCAGCCTCGGTCCGGTAACCGGCCAGGGCGCGCATGAGCTCCTCCAGCACCGCACGGGCATCGCCGGTGAGGGGCAGGGCCGCGTGCTTGTAGGCATCGAACTCGCTAACGTTGATGTTCAAAAAACGCACAGCCGGATTTTGGAAAGCCGTCTTGGAAGCCGTGGTAAAGTCGGTGTAGCGTGTGCCGATGCCGATAACCAGATCCGCCTCGCGGGCCAGGATATTGGCGCCCGGCGTGCCCGTAACACCTACGGCGCCGACGGCCAGAGGGTGATCGTAGGGCATTGCGCCCTTGCCAGCCTGCGTCTCAGCGACAGGGATGCCCGTCTGCTCGGCCAGGGCGCGCAGCGCCGCGGTAGCCTCGCTGTAGAGCACGCCGCCGCCGGCGATGATCAGCGGCGCACCGGCGGCCCGGATCCATTCCACGGCCCGTTGCAAGAGTTGCACGTCGGGGCGCGGCCGCGGGATCAGCCAGACCCGCTCCGCGAAGAGCGCCTCGGGATAGTCATAGGCGATCGTCTGCACGTCCTGTGGCAACGCCAGCGTGACGGCGCCCGTGTCGGCCGGGGAGGTGAGCACACGCATGGCCTCGGGCAGGGTGGTAATCAGTTGCTCCGGGCGGTAGATACGGTCCCAGTAGCGCGACACCGGCTTGAAGCAATCGTTGACCGAGAGATCCTGGCTGTGGGGCAGCTCCAGCTGCTGCAGCACCGGGGCCACATTGCGGCGGGCGAAGATATCGCCGGGCAAGAGCAACACCGGCAGGTGATTGATGGTCGCCCCCGCGGCGCCCGTGATCATATTCGTTGCCCCCGGCCCGATCGAGGAAGTGCAGGCCAAGGCGCGCAGGCGATTGTTCATCTTGGCAAAAGCCGCAGCGGTGTGCACCGCCGCCTGCTCGTTGCGCACCTGATAATACCGAAAACCGGGGTTCTCTTGCAGCGCCTCGCCAAGCCCGGCGACCACACCGTGGCCGAAAATGCCCAGGCAGCCAGCGAAAAAAGCCTGTCGCCGCCCATCGCGCTCGACAACCTGCGCCTGCAGGAACTGGAGCAACGCCTGCGCCACAGTCAGCCGTCTGGTAGCCATAGGACTTGACCTCCTCTCCACTCGTTAGTTGTGCTTCACGTCGGGGTCCGGCAGCATGAAATCGCGCACGACAGCAACCAGGTCATGATAAGAGCTGATAAAGGTGCGCAGGGTGCGCACGGTGGCGCCATAGGCGTCGAACTCGTCCACGCTCATGCCGTCAGGCTCATAGGCCCGCCGGAAATCCGCGATCTTGAGCAGCGTTGCAAGCGCCTCCGGCGGGACGGGGTTCCCCATGCGCTCCTTCACCTCGATATCCGAAGCATTGAATAGCCGCTGCCACTCATAGGGAATAGTGAGAACAATATCGCCGCCGATCAGCTCCGACCAGTGCAAGTGATGGCGGTAGGCGGCCGCCAGCAACCGCGCGCGATAGCCCCGCTCCTTGAAAAGGCCATAGGCCCGCTTAAGGCAGGCAATGCCTGCCCAATCCAGGTGACCGGGGGTGACGGCGATCTGGTCGCGCTTGGCGATAACGTGCATCCAGTCATCCAGCCGGCCAATCATGATGGTGCAGACCGGGGTCATGCTGGCCGTATCATAACCCGCAGCCGCCCGCCGGTTCAGCCCGCGCTCCACCGCCTCGCCCACGGCCAACGCCTGGGGTACCGTAAAGCACACGGTGGCGTTGATGTTCACCCCGCGATAGGTCGCCTCTTCGATCGCCCACAGGCCAGCCTTGGTGACCGGGATTTTGACCTGGATGTTCGGCGCCAGCGCGCCGAAATGCACCGCCTGCTCCAGGATGGCCTCACCATTGCGATAGTAGGCTGGGTTGGTCTGGATCGAGAGCCTGCCCTTGCGGCCGCACTCCCGTTGAAACACGGGCAGCAACAGCTCCGTCCCCTTGACCGCCATCTCTTCGATCAGCCTCCAGGTGATCTGGTCCTCCGTCCAGGTGGGGTTTTCACGGATCAGATCGCCGATGCGGTCGCGCCAGAGGTGCATTTCCTTTTTCAGCACGTTCAGCACAATGCTGGGGTTCGTCGTAGCGCCGACGGCCCCGTTCTCGATGGCGTAGGTCAGCTCTTCTACCGAACAGGAATCGTTCCAATAGTCGGTCGCGGTCGTTGAGACCGTCTGGTGCAGTGGGCTCTTGTAGGCTGTCATCTCTCATGCTCCATTTCCAGGCTCACCAACGGCAGGCGCGAGTCGCGTTCCTTCCAGGTCTGCTTGACCCAGGCATGGGCGGGGTCATCGCTGCTGGCCAGAGACTGGGCCGAGCCAGCCAGCATGTTGAGGTAATAGATCGGGTAGCCAGGGGCTGCGACTACCGGGTGGTAGCCCTCCGGAACGAGGACGAGATCACTGTCGTGCGCCAGGATCAGCTCATCCAGGCGGCCGTCACCGGTGTACACGCGCTGATAGGCGTAGCCCTGCGGCTGCTGGGTCTTGTAGAAATAGATCTCTTCCAGGTCCGCCTCCAGCATCTGGCCCTGGGCATCCTGTCGGTGCGCATCGTGCTTGTGGGGAGGGTAAGAGCTCCAGTTGCCGGCGGGAGTATAGACCTCCACCACGACCAGGCGCTGGCAGGGGAAACCCGGCGGCAGGAGGCTATTGATCTGGCGGGTCGCGTTCCCGCCCCCACGGATCTCCACCCCCACATCCTCCGGCGTGATGAGGCGGGGCGGGTAATCGACCTCCGCCGGGCACCAGCCACAGGCGAGGTCCGCCGCGCCCTCCAGCGCCTCGACCGTAAAGCGCGTGCGGCGGGGCAGATAGAGGCCATAGGGCATGCCGGAGAAAACGTTGTGGCGCCGGCCCACTCTCGGCCAGGCACCGCGGTCAGAGCGCACCGCGCAGACGCCGCCCAACAACACCAGGGCCAGCTCATGCTCCCCGGTATCAGCCTCCCAGAGGCAGCCGGGGTGCAGCCGGCGCGCAGCAAAGTGCAACAACTGCCAGCCAGCCTGTTGCGGCGTGACGCACACATACTCATCAGCATCGGGATCCGGCGAGACAAGTAATGGAGAGCGGTATGGGCTCATAGAAACCTCGCAGTGGCGCCAGCTTTTCCACTTTGCCTGCTCGCAAAGCCGCGTTGCGCCAGGCTTTGCCCTGCGTGGAGCGCCTGCGCCACGGCTTTCCAGATAGGCTCTATTGGGCGGGCGGCGGCGCCGTCGAGGCGCGCACCAAAAGCCTGCCCGGCAGGACGATCACTTGCGGCTGCATAGCCTGCTGCCCGCCTGGAGGCAAAGAGAGCAGGTCGAGCATCAGGCGCGCCGCTTCGGCGCCCAGGTGATACTTGGGCTGGTCAAACGTCGTGAGCGCAGGCTGGGCATAGGCAGCAATGGGCACGTCATCAAACCCCGTCACCGAGCAATCCCGGGGGATGACCAGTCCTGCCTCCTGCAGTCCACGCAACAGGCCCACCGCGAGCATATCGTTGAAGCACATGATCGCTGTCGGCGGCTCTGGAAGTTGCAGAAAGTACTGCGCAGCCCGGTGCCCATCCCAAAGGTGGGAACCAGGCTCATGGTGGATATAGCCCGCGGCTACCGGCAGACCAGCCGTCTGCATCTCGGCCAGAAAAGAGCCAAGGCGGTCCTGATCGGTGCGCCCCGCCGCGGCATTGCCCAGGTAGGCAATGCGCCGATGCCCAAGCCCGATCAGATGTCGCGCGACCTGCGCGGCGCCCAGCCGGTCATCGTGGTAGATGGAGTATTGATAGTCCTCCGCGTCCTGGTTGTTGATCACGGTCAGAGGAAGGCCGTATTCCTGAAAGCGGCGGCCATGCTCGGGAAGCAGAGGTGGGGCGCAGAGAATCGCCCCATCCACACGGCGCTCGAGCATTGCCTGCACAATAGCCCGCTCACGCTCGGCATCCTGGCGCGAGGCCGCCACAAAGAGGCTGTAGCCTTGCGGCTGCAGGGCATCTTCGATCCCCTCCAGCACCTGGCTGAAATAGGGGTCGTCAAGATAGCTCAGAATAACCCCAATGGCGAGGGATCTCTGATTCTTCAGCCCGCGGGCCACCGCACTCGGCATATAGCCCAGGTCGGCAGCGATCGCTTGAATGCGCTGCACCGTTTGCGGGGCCAGGGCGGGGTGATTGTGTAGTGCGCGCGAGACCGTGGCATGGGAAACACCTGCGGCTCGGGCAATATCCTTAATAGTTACCGGCATGGCGTTTGATATTCTCCAATGCACACGTGTGCATCCAATCGAAGTGTATCACTTTTTCTGTGCGGAGTCAAGGCCCTGGGGGGGGCGTCGCTGCATCCAGGCGTCCTTCGACGCCGTGTCGCGGTCCAGCAGGAGACGGTTGAGCAGCGCCTGTCGCCGCGCCACTGGGTCCGCAGGTAAGGGAGCGCGGTTGCCTTCCAACCGTTTGAGAACTGTGAGTGCGATCATGGCTGCGCAGCCCAGCGTCACAGGCAGCGGCTGGCCCAGACTCGCGCTGAGGGTCGGCAGCAGCAGCACTGCCGCCAGCGCCCCGATCGCGGTCGCTTTGAGCAAATGCCCCGCCGTCATGCCCGTCAGGAGCCAGGGAAAGCCCCACGGGAAAACCACCAGCAGAACGCCCATGAACGTCGAGAGGCCGCGCCCGCCGTGGAACCCGAGGAAAAGCGGCCAATTGTGCCCGACCGCCGCCGCGAGGCCCGCCAGCACGGCGACCCCCAGGCCCAGGCCCAGGCGTAGCCCCAGCCAGGCAGGCAGGGCCGCCTTGGCCATGTCCAACAGGCCCACCGGCACAATGGCCCAGCGCGCGACATGATAGTACACCCCCGTGCCGCTGACCGTGCCGCTGCCATAGGCGCGCAAGTCCAGCCCGCGCAGCAGGCGCCCGGCCAGGTACGCCGTCGGCACCGAGCCTAGCAGATAACCCAGGGCGACAAGAGCCAGCGCCGACATTTCCCCTCCCCTCCCTACCCACAATAGTAGGCCAGGCCGGCCAGCCCGGGGCCCGTATGCCCGCCCATGACCGGGGTAAAGTCCGTCACCCAAACCGCGGCTTGCGGCCAGGCCCGAGCCGCCATCTCCTTCAGCTCCGCGGCCTCTTCGGGCGCATCGGCATGCATAGCGGCCACCAAAGCAGGCGGGGCGCCATGTGTACACCCAGCCACAAACTCGATCATGTACTGCAACGATGACGCCACTGAGCGCCTGCGCGCCACGCAAACGGCCGAGCCATCATCCTTGATGGTCAACAGAGGCTTGACCTGCAGGGCATTCCCGACCAGGCTCACCGCCGAGGGCACACGCCCGCCACGAGCCAGGTACTCGAGCGTGCCCACCATCGCGATCAGCCCCACGCGCGCCCGGGCAGCCCGCGCCGCCGCCAGCACTTGCTCCAGCGAGCACCCGGCTGCTGCTGCGCGCGCCGCCTCCACCACTACAAAGCCCTCGGCACGAGTGGCCATACGCGTATCCATCACCTCCACCACCGTGCGCTGCGGGCATGCGGCCTGCATGTTCTCGGCGGCGATCCGGGCAGCATTGTAGCCCATGCTGAGCCGGGAGGCCAGGGTCAGGCAAGCCACGCTATCGGCACCGCGCCGCAGCACCTGCCAAAAGACCTCCTCATACTCGCCGGGGGAGGGGCTCGAAGTGTGGGGGATAATGTGCTCCTGCCGCATGCGCCGGTAGAGCTCTGGCGGCGTAATATCAATCCCGTCGCGGTACTCGCGGCCGTCGAGGACCAGCCTCATGGGCACCACGGTGATGCCCAACTCCCAACCGCTGCCCCTGCCTGCCGGGAAAGCGCCCTCATGTGCACCCCTCTCCATAAGAATACCTCATTACCGCCCTCACCGGCAAATGGGCCAACACAGGCCCGAAAGGGCCCGAAATCGTGACTTGACAGGCAAGCCATTCTGGCTATAATGGCCGTTGTTCGGCGGCCGCGGCGATGCGGCGCAGACAAGTGGGCCGTTAGCTCAATTGGCAGAGCAAGTGACTCTTAATCACTGGGTTGAGGGTTCGACTCCCCCACGGCTCACCACACACACAAAAACCGGCAAGAGACTTCCTTGCCGGTTTTTTCGATTCCCCCTCGGCCCCCGTCAAGCCACAGGCAGGGTGAATGAAAACGTGCTACCCTGGCCGACCTCACTCTCCACCCAGATCCCGCCGCCGTGCGCCTCCACCAGCCGTCGGGTGATGTAGAGCCCCAGCCCCACCCCCTCACGCCGCTCTCGGCCTGCGCCTGCACGAAAGTAACGCTCAAACAGGTGGGGTAGGTCGTCCGGTGGGATGCCCGGTCCACGGTCGGTTACGGAGGTGATCACCATACCATCCTCCCGCCGCGCGCTCACCGTGACCGGCGTGCCTGGTGCTGAATACTTGAGGGCGTTGGACCAGAGGTTGGTCAGGATGCGCTCCAGACGAGCCGGGTCCGCTGAGACCGGCGGCAGCCCCTCTGGCACCTGTACCTCGATGCGCCCCATATCCAGGCTTGCCGCCAGTCGCTCCTTCAGGCCAAAGGCAAAGGCGCGCAGATCAACAGGCTCGCGCTTCAGCTCAAGTTGGCCGCTTTCCGAGCGCGCCGCATCGACCAAATCCTGAATCATCGTGTTCATGCGTTGAGCGGAACTGATCACGGCCGCAGCGCTCTGCCGCTCCCTCTCCAGGCCGGCCTGGGCCAGGCGCCGCTCACAGATCTGGGCCTGGCCCAGCACTGCCCCCAACGGGTTGCGCAGGTCGTGCGAGACGGCGCGCAGGATGTCCTCGCGCTGCTCCTGCAACTCGACAAGAGGCGTAACATCGCTCAGGTCACGAACGGCGCCCACAATATGACCTTGCTGATCGCGGATGGGGCCACTGCTGTCGAGTAGCTCGCGGATTGTCCCATCGCGCCGGCGGATGGTCTCTCGGTAATCCACGACCGCCTCGCCGTGTAGCGCCCTCGCAACCGCCGTCTGCTCCAGCGCGACAGGCTGCCCGGCAGAGGTTTCGATGCGCAGGGCCTCTTCCCGCTCTACCGGCGACATGGCGTTGTATTCATCCCGCGTGAAACCCAACAGTTGCTCGGCGGCGCGGTTCATGCGCACAATGTGCGCCGCAGAGTCGTAAATGATGAGGGCGTCGGTAATGGCGCCGATGGTTGCATCGATTTCGGCGGCCCGCCGCTCCACCTGCTCCTGTAGCTCAACGATGGCAGTGATGTCGGCAAAGCTCAGCACGGCAGCCACCACATGCCCCTCTTCGTCCTCGATGGGCCCCGCATTGAACAGCAAATGGCGCCGCTGCCCGTCTGGCCGCCGTGCGGTCACGCGATAGTTGAGGACACGCTCTCCGCGCAGCGCCCGCTCGTGCGGGAACTCGCCGGGCAGCAACGGCTTGCCGTCCAGGGTCCGCAGGTCCACGATGCGCATCCTTTCCTCAAGGGGTAAGCTCGCCCACTCTGGCCCCAACCCCAGAATGTGCATCCCTGCCTCATTCACGCGCAGAACCCTGTCTGGCGGACCATAGATGATCAGCCCATCGCTGATGGCGGCGACAGTGGCATCCAGCTCGGCCGCGCGGTGCTCCGCCTCCTCCCGCAGCCGCTCGCGTTCCCGTTCGGCGCGCCGTTCTGCGGTCACATCCCGCCCTACCGCCACCGCCCCAATGACACGGCCTTGCTCATCATGAAGAGGCGAGGCATTAAAAACGGCGATGAACTCTCGCCCGTCGGGACGACGGTGCACGATCTCGACCCCCCGCACCTGCTCGTCGTGTAGCGCCGCCCGCTGCAACGGCAGGTCTTCGGCCACAAAGGGTGTGCCGTCAGGCCGGTAGATGCGGTAGTACCTTGGGTGCTCGCTCACTGGCAACCCTTTCTTGATGGGCAGCCCGAGAATATGATAATAGGCCTCATTCATATAGGTCGCGTGGCCTTCAGCGTCGCTGACCGTGACCGGGTCGAGCATGTTATCGACCGTGGCGCGCCAGCGCCCACGCTCGCGCTGCACGTCGCGGAGGAGCTCTTCGCGCTCCTGCTGCAACTCGACGAGCGGTGTGATGTCGGCAAAGCTCAACACCGCGCCCATGGCGCGGCCCTGCGAGTCCACGATTGGCCCCGCGCTGACGAGCAACTCGCGCCGCTTGCCGTCAGGTCTCCGCATGCTCATGCGGTAGTCAAAGATGCGCTCGCCACGCAGGGCGCGAAAAGTGGGCGATTCAGCAGGCAGTATCGGCTCACCATCCGGAGTGCGCAGATCCGTCAGGCGCATACGTTCCTCGGGCGGCAATGCGGCCCAATCTGGCCCCACCCCCAGAATGCGCCCAGTTGCATCGTTCAAGCGCACAATCTCCCCGTGCGCCCCATAGATGATCAGGCCATCGTTGATCGCGGTGATGGTGGCATTCAGTTCGGCAGCGCGCCGCTCCACTTCCTGCTGCAATTCGACGAGTGAGGTGACATCAGTGAAGGTAACCGCGGTGCCCAGGAACTCGCCCTGAGGGCCCAGGATGGGAGCCGCAGCGGCCGAGACCCACACGGTGTGCTCGGGATGCGTGCGCAAAGCCACGACTGCCCCACGCAGGCGCTCCCCATGGAGCGCGCGCTCCAGCACGCCCCCTGGCGCGGTTGCCAGATCACCCTCGAGCAGTCGCAGCGCCATCAACGCCATCTGCTCCTCGGACGGCAGCGCTCGCTCCTCCGCCGTCAGCCCGGCAATGTCGGCGGCAGCCCCGTTGTAGCGCACGATGTGCCCTTCCGGATCAAAGATGGCGATACCGTCGGGGATCGACTGGATCATCGCGTCCAGCTCCGCACGTCGGCGCTCGGCCTCCTCGCGCGCTGCAATGTGCTGCAGGCCCCACGAGACGATGGCCGCCAGTTGCCTCAACAGGGCCTCGTCTTCGGCAGTGAACTCTCCGCGCTTCTTGTTGGTTAGCATGATCAGCCCATTCGGGTTACCCTCGCGGTCAACTGTGCGTGCGCCCAAGAGCCCCCTCAACGGCCCATGCTCCGGCGGCAGGCCCCACCAGCGCGGGTGCTGGTGAAGCTCCTCATCGTTCAGCCTGATCGACTCACGCCCGTACACCAGGTCCATGTGGACGCCGCCGCGCTCCACCCGGAACTCCTGGCCTGGCGGACAGATGCCCTCACCGCCGGCGCTGGATGATGCGCTGAGCTCAAAGCGGCCGGTCACGTGGCCGAAACCCGACACGGCCAGCGCCGCATCGCCCAGCTCCCGAGCGCCGTCGGCAACCACCTTGAGCAGCCCCGCTACCGTGTTCTCTTTGAGCATGGCCATCGCCACTCGCAAGAGCGTGTTCAGCCGATCGACCAGGAGTTGGCGCACCTCGCCTTCACGTTGCGCCGTGCGAATATAGGTGTCGGTGGCGAAGGCGACCATGGTATCTAGCACAGCGTCGAGGCGCTTCCCAATAGAGTAGACCTCAGCCACAGTGAGGTCGCTCAGTAAAGGCCATAGTGCACTCCAGACCTCTTCGCGCATGATCTGGTACTCGCGCACCAGGTCGCCGAGCAGCGCCTTCTCACTCAGCCGGGCATGGGCGTGGTCGCGCGCCGGCGCCGTCCATGGCGCCTCCTGATTCTCAGCCTCTCCCTGGCGCAGCGCCTCAGCCACGCCATGGATCAGACGTGGGCCATAATCGATAAGTGGCTGCCAGCTCAGCTCCGGGTGGATCGCACAAAGGGAATCGCTTACGCGCTCCACCCAGCGCTCGACAATGGGCCTCGTCAGGGCATCCAGGACGTCAGCTGCCTGCACTTGCACGGTCTGGTCAGTCGTGAGGGCTTTTTCCATTTTTCTCTCTCTGGCTCGTCTTGAGACGCAAATGGAGCCTGCGTCACTGTGAAGCAGCAAGAGACGGGCCAACGGGCTATTTTGATCTTCGCTCCAGCCATCCACGGTAGCCGCCCCGACCACCCCGAACTCGCCTCGGGTCAGGGTGCCGGTCTTGTCAAAGACCATGATGTCAATCTGCCGGGCCTGCTCCAGCGCCGTCGTAATGGCCACCACCAGCGGCACGGCCAGGCCCAGGGCATGGGGGCAGGCGATGACCAGCACGGTGGCCACCCGCTCCACGCCCTGCACGTTCAGCCCCACCAACAGGGTCCAGGCTGCCGCCGTGAGGGCGGCCACACCCAGCGCCACGTAAAAGAGCCAGCACGCCGCCCGGTCGGCCAGCACCTGCGTCGAGGACTTGGATTGTTGCGCCTCCTGCACCAGGCGCATGATCCCAGCCAGGGCCATCTCGCTGCCGGTCGCCGTCACCTCGATACGCAGGCTGCCGCTGCCGTTGATCGTGACGGCGATGGCCCGATCGCCGGGCCCCTTGCTCACCGGGCGAGATTCGCCGGTGAGCATCGCCTCGTTGACGTTCGACTCGCCCTCCTCCACCTGACCGTCCGCCGGGATGCTCGCCCCCGGGCGCACCAGCACCCGGTCACCGGGGCGCAACTCCCCAACCGGCACCCCTTCTATGCTCCCGCCGGGCCCGATGCGCTCGGCCTCATCTGGCATCAGTCGGGCCAGCTCACTCATGGCGCCCGAGGCCTGGCGTATACGGCAAAGACCGGTGCAATCCACTGCCTGCCGGGAAAAGCCGGCAGGGTATAGCGCAGCCAGGCTTGCAGAGTGGGGCTAAAGACCAGCACCGGGATGGAGAGCGCCAGGCAGATCCAGAAGCGGCGGCGAAAGATCTGCTCGTGGCCGGCATGGCTGACATGGACGCCGCGGCCGCCGGCGTGCTCGCCGAGCTGCCCGTGCACCATCGAACCTGCCGCGCCATCCACCGTTTCATGCTCCCCAGCACGGTACCCGGCCATCGCGGGCCACCCGGGTAGGCCCTGCGGGTTGGGCTCCCGCTCCTGCGGTTCCAGGCGCCCACGGTGTTCCCTGTGGTCGTGCATTGCATTCATGCGGATTCGGCTAGAGTACGTGCCAGAGCCAGCACCTCGGGTGCAGGCTCGCTGCTCTCTCCTCCCATCTGAAGTGGCAGGGTGAACCAAAAAGTCGCCCCCCGCCCGAGCTCGCTCTCCACGCCGATCTGCCCGCCGTGCGCCTCCACGATGCCTTTGGCCAGGTAGAGCCCGAGCCCTATGCCACCGGCGCGCTCGCGGGCAGTGCGCCCCGCCTGGCGGAAACGCTCAAATCGATCTCTGCCCGGTAGCCCGCGCCCCGGCGCACCGGGGTGCCCAGAATGGCAGCCAGCGCGCCGTTGGCCTGCAGCACCCGCCCACTGGCGTCGGTAGCGAGCACACCCTCCGGCAATTGGTCGATCGTCGTTTCCAGGCGCCGGCGCTCATCCTCCACCTGATCGCCCAGCACCTTGCCCCGCCAGGCAAACACGCCGGCTAGCGCCAGCGTCAGCCCGAACAGCGGCAACTCGCGGTCTAGCGAGGCGTTCAGGGGGGCAAAGGCCAGGCCGGCGGGCACGCCCACGATGGCCAACCAGTCGGTGCCGGGCACGGGCGCGACGGCCAGCAGCTGCTCGACGCCGTCCAGGCCGGGCGCCACAAAGGCGTCGGTAGCCGTCTTGATCTGCCGGTAGATGGGCAGATTGGCGATATTGACCCCCACCCAACGCTTTGGGTCGAGGGAACGGAAGATGATCGTGCCCGCACCGTTCACCACTGTCACCACACTGTTCTCGGGGAGGCCGACATGGGCGGGGAGCGTCTCCAGTTCGGTGAGCCTGAAGGCGACCTGCACGGTGCCGAAGTGCGAATCGAGCAACACCGGCGCTGCCACCAGAGGGAGGAACGCGTTGGGCAAGCCCGGTACGCCGCACACGGTGGCCAGAACGGGCGCCAGCCTCTGCTGCGCGAGCTGAAAGTACGGCTGATTGCCGATAGAGGTCCCTGCGCCGCTTGAGCCTGGCAGGGCTGTGGCATAAAACCGAGCCGTCAGCCCTCGCGACCCAGAGGTTGACGTACTCTAGGTTCTCGGCCTGAATGCGCGCCAGGGTGGGCGCAGCCACAGCCGGGTCAGGCGTGCGGATCGACGGCACCTCGCTCAAGGCCTGCGCCGTCGAGGTCGCCCCGCGCACTGCCGCTTCCACCACCAGCGATGCCGCTTCGGCCAGGTCCTCCACGTCGTGCTCCAGGTGCAGCCGCTGCTCGCCAATGATCTGCACGATCGAGTACACATGGAGCGCGAAGATGGGCACAAAGGCGGCTGCCACGAAGAGCACGACCAGCGCCCCGGGGCTGAGCCTCAATCTCCTGCCTGGTCGTTCCTGTGACGATGAGTGTTCGCGCTGCTTGTCACACGACCTCAGTGATTGCTGCCGCGCCGGCGGCTGAATTGGCCCGCGCAACGGCGGGCAGAGCAAGCCCGCCTGGCAAAGGGCTCATGCCTGCTCTTTACCCATAGACGCGGTTGCGGCCTCCGCCGTCAGAATGCGTTCTATCCTGGCCTCCACCTCGGCAATATCGAACGGCTTCTGGATGCCATCGGCCAGCCCCAGTTCCATCATCTGGCCGTGGCTCAACTCGGAGCTGATGCCCACGACGGGCACCGAAGAGCTCCCGGCAACTGCTCTTACCGTCTCAAAGGCATCGCGAGCCAGGACCTTGATCGTATCGAGGTCAAACACATGTGGCCAGTCGAGGTCCAGCACGACCAGGTCCGGCCGGTGACCCCGCAGGTACTCCGCGGCTTCGCCGGCAGTCTGCACCAGCACGGTCTCGACGCCCGGGACGAGCGCGAGCACAGCCGGCAGCACCTGGGCAATGCTCTCGTCCTGGGTCTGCATCAATATCTCATAGTGTCTGGTCACAGCAGCTCCCCATCTGCTGGCGGCCCAGCTTGGGGCAGATCATGCACAGCAACTCGCTCACCCGCTCTACCCAGCGCTCGATGATGGGGTACACCGTGCATCACTGCGGGTGAGCAAGAGGCGGGCCAATGCGTTGGCTCGATAATTGGAATGAGATGGCGCATCGCAACCGTGTGATTGGCATCACACCCTGCCGTAGCCCCCTCACAGGCCTCCGTGGCACCGAGCTTGCAGCATGGGGCTTTGTCCGCTCATGAGAGCGGGCTAACAACGACGGTCAACTGGAGGTGTGTTATGTGGGGTGGGTATCAGACCACCGTCAATCCCATGGTTGAGGCGCAAGAAAAGGTGGATATCGTCTCCTTCCTGGAGGATATCCGTGGCATCGTGGAGCCCAACCGGCAGATGATCCTCGATCTGATGAGCGGCATTCAGGCCCATGAGCGAGGCATCGGCCAACTGTACTGGCAGTACACTCAGCAGACCAGCAACCAGTGGCTGAAGGAGCAGTGGGAAAAGTTCGGCAAGGATACAGAGGTCAACCGGCTGGTTGCCGAGCGGGTCATGGGCGCCCTGGAAGGCGATCCTTCGTACAAGAGCAGCCTGGCCCGGGACCACGAGCAGTTTATGCGCTGCTTTACCAACGTGCAATCGCAGGGTTCCGCAGGCGATCAAATCCGCCTGGGAAACCTGGTCATGACGGAGAATATCAGCAAGCTGCTTTGGAAGGGTGTACACCGGGCGTCAGCCAGCATTAAGGACGCACCCACGGCCAAGATCCTCGCGGACGCCGGCAAAATCGCGCGGGCGACCACCGAGGAGCATGTGACCTGGAACACAGCCATGTACGAGAGCTACCTGAGCAAGCTGATGCTGGGGATGTAACCAGCCCGCCGCAGGCAGGTTCGGCGGAGAGGCGATGGGCGCTGCCCATCGCCTCTCCGCACCTTCTTTCGCTCTACTGCGACTTCCCTTCCAATTGACTGCGCTTTTCTGCATGGAGTGCGAGCACTCTGTGCTGCACATCCTGCAGCCGCTTGCCGCGCAGCGGATAGGCGAAAAGGATCGCCGCCCCAGCCAGCATCGCCATACCCGGGATGAGCCCCACCAGGGCCTTGATGCCCCAGAGAGCGGCCGCGGGCTGGTTCAGGTAGATCTGGCCGCCGTTGACCTCACGGGTCACAAAGTGTGTCACTTGCAGGACAAAGGGCATCAGAGCCAGCGCTACCGACTGGGCCGGCTTGGTGACAAAAGCATTGACGCCAAAGAACGCTCCTTCCCGTCGCACCCCGGTGCGCAGCTCGTCATCGTCAGCGACCTGCGCAAAGAGCACATTGGTCAGCGTCTGCGGTCCGCTCAGCCCAAAGCCCGCCAGCGCCAGGCAGAGCAGCAGGAGCGGACCAGGCGCCGCCGTCACGAGCACCAGCGCGACGCCGGCAATAAACAGCAAGAGTTGTTGCGCCCCTACCACGCCCATCCGTCGGCGAATCAATGTGGTGACGGGCACACCGATGATAAGCGGCACGAACAGGCAGATCAGCACGATCATCGTATTCATGCGCAGGACATAGTCGGCCAGGTAGAACAGCCCCCCGACCACCAGGGACTGCATCAGAATCGACATGAAATTGGCTGCCACCAACACCAGGAACGCACGGCTGGTGAAGGTATAGCGTAGCGCTTTGCCCAGGGGCAGCGGCTCATCGATCAGGTGGAACTCGGGCCGTTCCTTCACCTTGAGCGAAGTGGCGATGATCAGCAGCATCCCCACGACGCCGACCACGATCATCGAGATCTGCAGGGGCAGGAACGAGGGGCTCATGCCCGCCTTGGGCCGAAAGAGATCGGGGATAATGAACCCCAGGATCATGCCCAGCAGGCCAAAGAGCGAAGAGCTGATCTGCAGGCCGTTGCGCTCGGCGTCCGACTCGCTCACTTCCGGCAACAGGGCTGAATACACCAAGCCAATGATGGTGTAGGCGGTATCATAGAGGAGCATCGAAACCAACATCCACCAGAAAAGCGCCTGCTGCCCCGCCTTGGGCGGCGCAAACCATACAAGGATAAAGGTCAGCGCCAGGAAGGGCGCCGTGTAGCGCATGTAAGGAATGCGGCGGCCGGCCTTGGCCCGCGTGCTGTCGGTGATGTAGCCGAAGAGAGGATCGTTGACGGCGTTCCAGATGCCATAGATCAGCGAGGCGGTGGCGATCCAGCCAGCGCCGAGGCCCAGGTAGTCCTGGTAGAAAATGGGGAGCAGCGCGGCATAGATGCCCGAAATCAGCGAGGTGCCCAGTGCAGCGACGCCCCAGATCAGCTTATAGCCGAGGCTCAACTTCACCGGCGCTGCGGACCTGACCGAAGAGAGTGACGACATGTTTTCCCTCCGCATAACAAGCACACCCGGTAACTGCACACGTGCACCACAATGGTACTACAGGAATGGTCCACACACAAAGAGGAATGGCCGGGTGGGGGTACAATCAGTGGCCAGAGGACTCATTGACTCCATCCCATGGGCATACTATACTGAGCGCCGCCTTGCGCAGTTCCGGAATCAGCGCAGGGTTGGCTATCTGGTCATTCATGCAAGGAGTCACGCCATGGACCCAGTTGCCTCGGGCCGCAGCTTTCTCAAAGCCCATGGCAAGGAGATAACGCTATGGAAATCGCTCTCGCCGTGCCCAACCTGGAATCGGATGAGCTCGCCTACGTCGCCCAACTGGGCGTAAAGCAGGTGATCCTCGGCGGCACAGGGATCACCAACGACATCAAGTGGGATTTCGCCTCGCTGCTCCAGGTCAAGAGCCGCGTCGAGTCCTTTGGCCTCCAGATCGCCGGCATCGAGAACCTGCCCGAGCACCTCTGGCATCAGGTGCGGGTAGGCGGCCCGGAGCGCGAACGCCAGTTGGAAGCGGTGCTGGAGATCATCCGCAACCTGGGGCGTGTGGGCATCCCCATCTTTGCCTACAATTGGATGCCACTGGCGGGCTGGGTATGGGGTCACTGGCGTGCGGGCAATGCGGGCGGCGGCCGCGGCGGCGCCGGGCTCACCAGCTTTGACTATGATCTGGTGCGCGATGCTCCGCTCACTGAGGATGGCGAAATCCCGGCCGAGGAGATTCACCGCCTTCATGTCGAATTCCTGCGCGCCGCCGTGCCAGTCGCTGAGCAGTATAACGTGCGTCTGGCCGTCCACCCCGACGATCCGCCGGCGCCCGTGCTGCGCGGCATTGGCCGTACCTTGATCAGCGTGCCCACCTACCAGCGCATCCTGGATGCGGTACCCAGCCCCATGAACGGGCTCGAGTTTTGCCAGGGCACGGTGACCGAGTTCGCCGACGTAGGCGGCGCGCGTGTGCCCGAGGTGATCCGCCACTTTGGCCGCCAGGGCAAGATCTTCTTTGCCCACTTTCGCAACGTGCGCGGCCGCTTCCCCCGCTTTGACGAGACCTTTCAGGATGACGGCGACACCGATCAGTTCGAGGCCATCAAGGCCTACCTGGAGGTCGGCTTCCAGGGGCCGATCCGCCCCGACCATTCGCCCGCTATCGCCGGTGACTACAACGGCCACGTAGGCATGGCCTTTTCCGTCGGTTACCTGCGCGGCCTCATCCAGGCCGCCCAGCGCTCTCTCGGCTGAGCACAGTTGAGAACATCGCCTGCTTTTGGTGTCTTTGTGGTTGGAAAATCGCTACACCCAGCGCCGTGCGGAGACCTCAAGCCAGATACTGGCGGGCGAACAGGTCCTTGTCGTAGGGCGCGCGCCGCCCGGGGCAATGCTCGCGCGGACACAGCTGGCAGTTCTCAAAGTGGCTTTCGGTCGGGAAATGCAGCCCAGAAACCGACTTGATGGGGCGCATGAGAAAGCTATCGGTCAGCTCCACGCCCACGGCCTGCAAGGGGTCGCCCAGCAGGGCAAAGAGCTGCGCCTGCTCGCTCATGGGCCAATCCGGAAGCGACCCGGGGTTCATCGTCGCCGTGGACCCGGGCTGCAGGTGCTCGTGCAAATGCTTGGCCACAGCATCATAGGCCACAGCCAGGGCCGCCTCCATGATCGTGCCCGCCCAGAAACTCTCGAGCAGATCATCGATACCGCTCGCCCAGGCATCCAGCTCACGGCCACAAGTCGCCACAAAGGGGAATATCCGGCGGGCGTCGCCCAGGTTCACGCTCAGTACCCGGCTGCTCAGCTTGATGCCGTCAACAACTACCGCGTCTTCGGAGCGCTCCTCCACGTAGGATATCTTGTACATCCCCTTCGGCCTGGCAATGGCCTCGGCCTCGGCGATGAGCTCGCGCATCCGCTCCGCATCCTCAGTTTCAGGCCTCACATGAGCCTGGCGCAGCAAAGCATCGGCATTGGCATGGAAAGGAATTGCGCGCAGCAGCACAGGATCCATTGACAAAGCTCCATTTCTCACAGGCAACCAGATAATAGGCCGCCAGCAACGGGCCCTACCGCCCGGCGGCCTTGTTCGAGCCGATGATACGTCATTCCTGACGGCTCAGGCGACCGGCAGCGCCGGCCCTGAACCAAAGATATGTCCCAGACTGATGCCAACGGCAACCACGAGCAGCATCCCCAGCACGATGAGTCCGATCTGCACATAGCCCAATACAAGACCCGCCTTTGCCAGCCCACTGCCTCCCAACTGGCCGCCCGCCTCATCAATATTCCACCGGGCAAGGTGCCCGGTGATCACGGCTGCCACAGCACCCAATATCGGCAATATCGTCCAGCCGGCAATACCCAGGGCCAGGCTCGCCAGGGCCAGGGGACTCGTCCTTGCCCGCTCTGCGGCCGCCGGCGGATGGCGCCCCCCAGCAGGGACCGGATCCTGTGCCCTTGTAGGCGCACCGGAATCTTCAGCCATGGCCACACTCCTCCCCCGAGTGCATGTATTCGCTCTCGCTGCCAGAGCGACAACTGTGCCAGCAGAAGGCAGGTATCATCGTGGCATGGCGCCACAGCGAGGGTAGCGCTTCTGCCGACGGGGAGCCTCACTGCTTCTGGCGCATAATCTCAAAGGCCATGACCGTGGCGGCTGCCGCCGTGCCGAGCGAAGCCGCGAACGCGCGGCCATAGGGGATCTGGAGCAGCAGATCAGCCTGCTCGACCAGCGCCCGGCTGATGCCCCGCTTTTCCCCGCCGATGACCAGGAAGAGTGGGATGGCCAGGTTAGCCCGGTATATCGGAATGGCATGGCGCTTGACCGCGCAACTCACCGTCAGCCCCCTCGCCTTGTAGAACGCTGCCGCATCGAGAGCCGTTTCGGCCACAGCCATCGGCATGCGCTCCGAGGCGCCGCCCGAAGCGCGCCCGACCACCCCTGCGGCCGTCGTCCAGTTGCGCGGCCGCACCACCAGCCCATCGACGCCCGCCGCATAGAGCGAGCGCGTGGCTTCGCCAAAGTTGTAGGGGTCTTCCACCCCATCCAGCATGACAATGCAAGGTGTAGGGCTCGTTCCCAACAGCGCCTCGAGGCTCACAAAGCGCCGCGGCCCCACCAGGGCAATGATCCCGCCATGCGTCTGGCCCGTCGTGCGCCCGGCAATGGACTCGGCATCGACCCGCTGCACCACAGCCCCTGCAGCCCGCGCTCGCTGCGCCAGGCGATCCACAGCCGGGTCGCGCTTGTCGCGCCGGATCAGGAGCGTATGCACTTCGCGGCTCTGCGCATCCAGGGCCGCTTCAATGGAGATCAGCCCCTCGAGAACGGCTTCCTCATTCGCCATCGATTCTACTCTTGATGTCACTGCGAGTATCCCAGGATTGCGGACAATCCTGTGGGCAAGCATGACGTACACAGTTACAGACGCTCGACCGTAATCGCCTTACCGCGCGCCTCCAGCTCGCGGATCAGCTCTTCCAGGTACACCTGGCGCATGGGCTTGCCGCGCACCACATCGGCCAGCTGGTACGGATTGATCGCCTCACCGACCAGGAAGTGCAGGTCATCCGCTTTCAGCAGCACCCGTGCCAGCTCGGTTGCGCCATCCCGATCCGAAGGCAGGTCATGGACCGTCTCCGCAGCCTGCAGACGCTCGCTGGCCTTGCTGAGCGTGATGATCCCTTCCGTCACCAGATCGACGCCCTCCAGCCGCGCCATCGGTGGAATTCTCTCCTTTTTCCCACCCGGCCCCTGGCGGATCGGGTGCAAATCCACATGCAGCTGATGCCCCGTCTCGCGGGCCACGACCTGCGCCGTGGTGCCACCGCAGATCACCTTCATGCCCGGCGCCGCCATGAAACGGGCCACCACCTGTTTGTCCATCTCGGGGCGCGAAGGCGGCCCGGTCAAGATAGTCGCACTGACAGCCTCTCGCACCTTCATCCCGATCGCCGTCGCGTCGTCGCCTGGCTGATCATGATACAGCTTCAGGCAGGTACGGGCCAGCGCATTCGTCAATTGATGCGCATCGCCACCCGTCGCGGCCCAACGTTGCACTGAAATCGCCACGTTCTTCCAACCCCAACCAAGGCGATACAGCCCCCCCACGCCGGCATGGATATAACCATCACTGACCAGGGCCATGTAATCGCCTTCCTCTAAATCAAACTCTGCTTCTCGTATTTTGCGCCCCTTGGTCTCCCGCTCCGTCGCCGGTAGGTCGATGATCTGGCCGTTGCGGATCAGGATCAGGGGCGGGTTATCATATTCCACCAGGTACGCGCGCGTCCCGTTCTTGACCATCAGCACCGTAAAAGTCGCATAGGCCAGCCGCCGCACCTGGCACTCGGGCAGCGTATCGGTCAGGGTATCGATCACCTCATCGATCGTTTCGCCCTTTTCCAGCATATCCACGGCAATCGTCGCCGTCAGAGTCGCCAGAATGTGCGCCTTGACGCCACTGCCCAGACCATCGGAGAGGCCGACAATGAGCAGGCCCGGCGCCGTCTTGACGCGTACGGCATCGCCGCACAGCTCCTCGCCATGCTTTGCCAGGCAACGGTAGGCAACCTCAACCAGACGATTCACCGTCCGTATCCTTCTCGAGCAAGCGCCCCAGCTCGCTCAACAACACCTTGGTCTCGGCGGTCGTCTCGCCCAGCAGACCGGCGATCTCATGCGCCACACGCATCTGTTTCTTGATCACCGCCTGGGTCCGTGCCAATGTTTCGGCGCGCAGATGGCTCAGCGCCGCACGCGCCCTTTCTTGCTCCGTAATATCGCGCAGCACTGAGACGAGCAGTCCCTTGCCCTGCACCGGCACAATGGTCAGCTCGACGATCAGATCGTCACCCAGAGCTAACCGGTCAACCTGCAGCGCCCTGCCCGTCTTTTGCACGTCAAGGTAATGGCCCACATCCGGCACAAACGCGCGCACCGGCCGCCCCACCATCTCGCTACGATGCCGGCTGAACATGCGCTGCGCCGAGGCCGATGCATCCTGCACGTGCAGGCTCTCATCGACGACGATCACCGCATTCGGCACCGAATCCATGACCACATTCGTCAGAGATTCGGCCCGGCTGCGCATGTAGGGAATACACATCGTCAGCTCGGCCATGCCGCGCAAAGCGGCAATGGCCTTCTCCCGGCAGCTTGCATAGCCGCAGGCGCCGCAATTCAGCTCATCCTGTGGAGAGAACTTTTCCACCTTGGCCAGGGTCTCGCGGATGGCCTCCTCGCTAAACTCCGGCACTGGCAGGCTGCGATCATGGAAAACACGGCTCAAATCGGGCCAGGACCCCTCATCGGGCAAAGGCTCGGGCTGCTTGTGGGCCGCATACGCCAGCAGACGCTGCCGGTAGAGCGCCACATGCTTGTCTGCCTCCATGGCGGGGCCGTTGATGCACCCGCCCTCGCAGGCCATCAGCTCCGCCAGGCCCGCCTCCAGTTGCCCGCTGCGAACCCCCTCCAGCACATCGCGGCAGGCCTCAAGGCCACTGGCCGTGATGCTGTGATCGGCCAGGTAATCGGTGCTCAGCCGCGCCGTGCCGATCAGCCCGCCCTCCAGCGGGAAAAGCCGTGCCGCCGGGCGTTCCTCAACGCTCTCGGGCGGCTCCTGCGGCCTGGCCACATCCACATGCCCCTCACTCAGCCACTCTCGCAGCTCCGCAAAGGTCAGCGCCGCATCCACCCCCCCCGCCACAGCCTCATCCCGGATCTCCGCCTTCTTGGCCAGGCAGGGCCCGATAAAGACAATGCAGGCCTCGGGCCCATATTGCCGGCGCAGCTGCCGGCCATGGGCGATCATCGGCGACACAACCGGCGCCAGGTACGGCAGCAAGTCTGGATAGTACATCTCAACCAGGCTGACCACCACCGGGCACGCCGTCGCAATCGCCGGGCGGGGCAGAGCGCCCTCCGCCAACAGGCGGCCGTAGGTGCGCCCCACCATCTGGGCACCCAGCGCCGTCTCGCTGGCAGCGGTGAACCCGAGCCTCTGCAGCGCCTCCATCAGAGGCGCAAACGACGTCAGATTGAAGAACGCGGGCGCCGAGGGCGCCACACTCGCCACCACCGGGCGCCCCTCCCGCAGCGCCGTCCTGACGATGGGCCGATCGTCGCGCACTTGCTTGGCGCCCTGCGGACAGGCGCGCACGCAGCTTCCACACACCAGGCATAGACCCTGCACCACCTCGGCCTGGGCTTCCAGCACGCGCACAGCCTTGACCGGACAGGCTCGCACGCATGCATAGCAGTCCCGACAGCGCGCCGCATTGGTCTGGATCACGCCGCCCATCATTACACCTGCTCTCCCTTACAGCGCGGCAGCACCTCGTTCTGGAAAAAGGCATCCACCTCATCGGGCATCACCTGACAGAAGATGCGGTCATCCACCCGCACAGTGACGCCCAGCGAGCAGTGCTCCATGCAAAAAGCGCCGCTGACCTCCACTCTCCCATCGAGGTTGTGCTCGCGGATCAGGCGCTCCAGTGCTTCCGCCACCCGATCCGAGCCCCGCACATAGCACGAGCTACCGACGCACACCGTGACTGCGACCATCAGCCCTCGACCTCCTGGAGCTTTTCCACACGCACCACACAGGTTCAGTTTCCTCAGCTCCTACCACTTCCTGCCAGTTCTCTCCGCTGCTTGCCGGCATGGCGCACCACGTGATACGACAGGGTGGCAAGACGTGCGGCCAGGTCCTCGTTCTGCAGCCAGATCCCCTCCGGCACATGCGGTCGCACAGGCGCGAAATTCCAGATGACGGTGATCCCTGCCGCAACCATCGCATCGACCACTGCCTGGGCAGCCTCGGCGGGCACCGTCACAATCCCCATCTGGATGTGCAGCCGCGCCACCAGGTTAGGCAACTTGGCCAGCGGGAAGATCCTCCGCCCGGCGACCTCCTGCCCCACCTTGGCAGGGTCGCTATCAAAGAGCGCGACGATGCGCAAGCCATACCCTTCAAAGCCCGGGTAACTCGCCAGGGCTTGCCCAAGTCGTCCGGCTCCCACCACCACCGCTTCCTTGTCGTTCGCCAGGCCCAGGAATTCCTCCAGGCTGCCCAGGAGCTCGTTGACCGCATAGCCTACGCCCGGGCGACCAAACTCACGCAGATACGACAGGTCCTTCCGAATCTGCGCCGCTGGCAGGCTCAGGGCCTGCCCCATCTCCTCCGACGACACGACCTCCTTGCCCAACTCTGACGCCTGGACCAGAAAGCGATAGTAAAGTGGCAAGCGGCTCAGGCTGGGCTGCGGGATGCCTGGCTTTATGTCCACCTGCGCTCATCCTTTCTGAGATTGTGCCAATTTGCACGAAGTATAGTACAGTTGAGGGGCCATGTCAACTGCCTTTTGGGGGAGGTCGCGAATTTCCTTCGCGGCGCGCCTGGCGTATAATCCCCATAACCAGTGAGGTCCCCAATTCGCTTGCGCGGAGGGATAGGACATGAGATTGCAAGGCAAAGTGATCGTCGTCACAGGGTCCACACGAGGCATCGGCCGGGCCATCGCAGAGGCCTGTGCCAGGGAAGGAGCAAGAGTAGTCATCTCATCGCGGCGAGAGCAAGCCGTCGCTGAGACCTCCGCCTGGTTCCAGGCGCAGGGCCTCCAGGCCACAGGGCTCACGGTCGATGTGAGCACGCCCGATGCCGCGGAGAGGTTGCTGGAGCACGCCCTCGCCAGCTGGGGCCAGGTTGACGTCTGGGTAAACAATGCCGGGCTCTCCAGCGGCTATCGCCCCCTCGATGAGATTCCAGGCGGTGAGCTTGCCGAGATCATCGCTACCAACCTGACCGGCACAATGTACGCCTGCCGCGTCATTATCCCCTACTTCCGTGAGCGAGGCGGGATTTTGCTGAACATGGCAGGTAAGGGCTACAAAGGCGACGCCTCTCCCTTCACCGCCCCCTATGCCGCCACCAAAGCCGCCGTCACCAGCCTGACACGCAGCCTGGCGCAGGAGAACAAGGGCTACCCGATCTCCATCCATGCCGTCGTGCCCGGCATGGTCGCCACCGATTTTTACCGTGACATCAAGACAAGCCCCAAGGTCGCCGCGCAGGTGGCCAGCATCCCCTATGTGCTGAGCGCCTTTGGCGTGCCCCTGGACGCCGTAAGCCGCACCTTTGTCGATCTCGCTGCCCAGAGGCCCGGGGAATCCACGGGGCGCATCTATTCGCTGCTCGGTGGCCGCCGCCTGCTGCGCGGCATCGTCCTGGCGATGTGGTACCGAGCAACAGGCAAGATGCAGAGCTCGGCCTGACGGTCCGCTGCCGACGAGAACCCTGCAGCGGACCACTATCAGCCCCTGACTTTGGGACGGATGAGAAAAGGAGCCATCGCTGTGGACGAGTACTTTCGCTGCATGTCCTCCGATCAACGCCAGGCGGCAGCCCAGCAGGCTGGCGCTTTGGCCATCGAGCATTTCAACAAGGGCTATAATTGCGCCGAATCGACGCTCTATGGCATGGCCAAGGCCCTCCAGTTGCCGCTGCCCGATGCCGTCATGCAGGCGGCCACCGCCTTTGGCGGCGGCATGGGAAGAGCCGGCGGCACCTGCGGCGCCCTCAGTGGCGCCGTCATGGCCCTGGGGCTCATCTATGGGCGGACCCTCCCCAATGCGGAAAAGAAGACAATCGCCTATACGCATGCCGAACGTGTCTACCGGCGCTTTGTCGAGCGCGCGGGTGCGCAGGATTGCCGAAACCTCAACGTTGTGGGCTTTGGCCATCCCGATCAACACGCTCAATGCACCCGCTTTGTCGGCATTGGCGCTGAAGTAGCAGCAATGGAGTTGCTGGGTCTTTGAGGCCAACCTGCCGGCAGGCGTTTCACAATGCTACCGCCGGTGCGCCAGGAACCACGTGTACAGCTCGGGATTGTCGTAGGTCTCGCTCCAAGCATCGTGGCCGGCCTCGGGGTAGACGGTCAGGCGCACGTCGCCGCCCGCCTCTCGCAGCACGTCGACCAGCTTCTGAGTCTCATCGAGAGGCACCACGGGATCCCTGGCGCCATGAAAAGCCCAGACGGGGGTCGATTTGAGCAGGGCTGCCCGCGCGGGGAACCCTGCAAACCATGCGCCCCCGCCGCAGATAGGCGCGATGGCCGCAAAGCGCTCAGGGAAAATCGTGGCCAGGTGCCAGGTGCCAAACCCACCCATGCTGAGCCCCGTGAGGTACACACGAGCCGTATCTACCGCATAGTTTGCCGTCACATCATCGAGCAACAAGTCCAGGGCATCGACGTGATCCGACCACCAGGTATCGGGCGGGCACTGGGGCGAAATGGCGATAAAGGGCAGACCCAACCGCTCGGCGACCTTGGGGATGCCGTGTATCTTGACCTGCTCCAGGTCGTTACCCCGCTCCCCGGCGCCGTGCAGGAAGAGAATCAGCGGCCAGCGGCGGCTCGGGTCCGCCGCATAGTCCTTGGGCAGATAGAGCAGATAGCCCAGGCGCACGGTGCGGGTGATCTGCCTCTCAAGCGTAAGAGCCTGTTGAGCCATGATCGTGTTTTTCCTTTCCCTGACGAGTGAAGTGGTCTGCATCCGCGGAGAGCCGCGCAAGTGAACACAGACTACTGCCTTTCCAGAGAGTTGTCAAACTTATACTGGCGCAATGAGAAGTGGCCCTATATAGTATAGCGCCCTCCCTCAGCAGGCCAGTGGCATGTGCCTTGCTGTCTCCCATCAAAGGCTGCTGCGCGGCCCCCAGCACAAACGGGGCGTAGTGGCGCCTGACAGGAATCAGGGAGGTGAGCACATGTCACAGCAGAAACAGAACGGCCGGGTGCGCATCCTGCACGCCGCAATCGATATCCCTGCTATCGACGTGCAGGTGGACAATGCGACGGTGGTCAGCAACCTCAAGTTCAGTGAGGTCAGTGGCTATTTCACGGTCAAGGAGGGTGACCACAGCGCGAGAGTGTTTCGATCCGGTGAGGCTCAGAGCGGGAAAGAGGTGCTCACGGGTGAGCTGGAGGACGTCAAGGCTGGCCAAGATTTCACATTGGCTGTGCTGGGAAAAAGCCCCAACCTGCATGCCAAGGTATTGTATGATACCACCTCCGCCCCCGTGGGCGACCGGGCAAAGGTCCGCTTTCTGCATGCTTCGCCTGATGCGCCGCCGGTCGATTTCGCTGTGGGCGGCGTGATCCTCTTCAACAACGTCCCATTCCGGGAGCCGACGGACTTTGCTGAGGTCCCAGCGGGCACCGTCGACCTCGAGGTCAGGCCCGCTGGGAGTACCGACGTCGTGTATATGCTACAGGCCTACACCCTGGCAGCTGGCAACATGTATACCTTTGTTGCCATGGGCGTGATCAAGGGAACGCC
Organism: Anaerolineae bacterium; assembly: GCA_034436375.1. Classification (GTDB taxonomy): domain Bacteria; phylum Chloroflexota; class Anaerolineae; order SpSt-313; family SpSt-313; genus DAOTVS01. The sequence goes on from DAOTVS010000310.1 coordinate 33,141, forward strand.
AGCCCTCGTTGTCGCGCCGCTGGTCACGGTCAGCGAACCCCTGGTCACAGTGTGATAAGAGACGGAGAGTAGACAGCTGTGACTCGCGCGGATGTTCCCCTGTTCAGGCAGAGGAGCATCCGCGCCAGTCTCCATACAGCATGCATCCAGGATCCGCATCCGCCGCCCGGGCTGCAGTCGGCTATGCCGCTGGCCCACTGCCCCGCCTCAGCCTGGGAGGGGGTCAGGCATGTTCGGCCGCCGCGGCGGCCGAACATGCCTGACCCCCCAAAAGACCCTGTACCGGGGCAGCGCGAAGCGTAGAGCCCGGTTGCCAGGGCGGAGCGCCTCTGACGGCAGCCTGTTAGCCGTGAACTCGCTAGCGTATCTTGGATGCACCCCCTGAGGTACGGCGTTTGACAGCAACGCCCCGGTGAGGTACAATAATCACGTTGCCACCCTAGCTCAATTCGGCAGAGCGAGCGCTTCGTAAGCGTTAGGTTTGGGGTTCAATTCCCCAGGGTGGCTCTAAATTTCTCCCCTACTCGAAATGGGCCGGCATGCACATGACGGTGAACATGCTGCGGGCGCAGCTATAGTGCCCCCTCTCATAAGCCCGGCGCACTTCCTCGGCTGCCACAGGCACGTCACTCACGATCTTGACTGAGAAGAGTTGATTCTTGGGCACAACCTCCAGGTCGTCCATTTTGATGGTGCGTACCCGCTCTGCCGGCACGGTGAAGGCGTAGCGCCCCGGCTCCTGGCGGCCGTAGAAGAGGGTCAGCTCGATGTGGGCATCGACTGGGTTGGGGTTGAGCACCGAGAGCCATTCACTCTCCTCCAGAACGCCGCCAGCCAGGATAATGCCGTCGACATAGTAGAGTTCCTTGTCCTTCTCCGTCAGCGGCCCCGGCGTCAGGATCGTCGAGCCCATGGCATTGGTCACCGGGTCATCAGGCTCGTACTCGCCGCGCGTATCCTGGGCCAGGATCGGCACGTCGGAGCGCACGCGCACGCCGTAGAGTTTGTTGTGCTCCAGCAGCCCTTTCACCCCATGCAGGCCCAGGTTGCGGGCCCGCTGTGCACCCAGTGTCAGCACATGATCCCGCGGCGGCAGGTCCTCCCAAAACACGGTCAGGGTGATGTGGGCTTCCTGGGAGCTTGGGTTAGCCAGGCAGATCCAGTCGCCCGAGTCCCAGTGGTCGCCAATCTTCTTTCCACCCCGATTGTCCATGATGATCCCGTCCGCGTAGTACCATTCCGTGTACAGCATCCCTGATTTTCTCCCTTCTGATGATTGAACCAAGAATAGCCCTTGCTGGCCTGCCGGGTGAATGCCAGGTGATCTGCTCTCCCCACAAACCCGGCCCTGATCCGAAGCCGTGGGTCTGAGGCGACCGTACAGCGGTCGCCTCAGCCACAGCCCATAGAAGGCCTGTTCCGGCTGCATGCAGAGCATAATACCGGAAGCCGAGGGGAATTTTCATCGTGCGTTATGCCCGAATGGGCATGGGCGACTGGTATGAAGAAGAGTCATCGGCCAATCTCCGCTCCAGGCAGGCGATGTTTTCAGGCAGGTGCAGCCTGCTCAAAGAACCGGCGCGGGTTTTCCACCAGGAAGGTGTGTATATCTTGCTCCGTGAACCCAGCTCGCAACAGCTCCGGCACGGCTTCCGTGAGCAGGTAGGCAAAGGTGCGCCGGCGGGTTTCAGGGTGCTGGCGCTCGGCCTCGAACTCGATCTTCCCTTCGGCATTCCAGGTCCAGTTGCAGTCCACACTGATCAGGATCTTGTTCTCCAGCCCCTTATCGCACAGATAATGCAACAGGTAGGTGAGGTCGGCCCAGGGGGTATCGAATTCAAAGCCGAAATTGTTGAAGAGGAGCGATCCCCCCTGGCGAGCGATCTCTTCCAGGTAACGCGCCTCTTCCTGCACACTGCGCCCCTCCCAGCCGAATTCGGCCTCCACGTGCGAGAAAAAGGCGCGGTTGAGGTCGGCGCCGGCGCGGAGCAACACCTGAGCCTGCTCGCGGGAGCCCGCGCAGGCATGGGTGGCGATGCAAGCGCCAGTGCGCATCTGGGCCTTGGCTGCCGCCGTAAAGACCTGCACTTCCCAGGGAGTGAGCTGAGGCTTAACCCCAGCCACTTTGATGATCCCCGCCCGGACTGGTGTGTTGTCGATCCCTTCCGTCAGCTCGCGCACCATGCGCTCCACCATCTGTGCCTCACTGTAAGCGGCCAACGGCTTGGGACTCTGCGAGTTCACATAGTAGCCTGTGCAGGCAATGATATTTACATCGACCTGTTCGGCAATCTCCATGAACCAGTCAATGCGCCGCACCGGTGTGAGGTCCACCACTGTCCTCACCCCCACCTTGGCGGCTGCCTGTAGGAGTTGCACGGCCATCTCTATCGATGGACGCCGCCGCGAATCGTCGAACTGGAAGAGCACATGCTCGTGGATCAGGGTTGTCCCCAGGTCGCGGGTATCCATCGGCCCGCGCACCGTCTGAACTTGAGCCATATTGTCTCCTTGCCTTTCAGCCTGTGCTACTCATCGATGCTCGCGATGGGCCTTGCATCCAACACTGCCCAGGCCCGAGAGAAATCATAGTGGCCTCGCTCAAAGATGTGCCGGATGCCCTGCACGGTGACCGGCAAATCGCTCTGCACCCGCACAGCATAGGGGTGATTGGCCAGGACCTTGGGCCAATTGGCCAGATCATTGGGCAGAATGCGCTCTGCCGGCACGGTCACCTGATACTCCACCACTGGTTCGCTGGAAATGGTGGGCTTGGCATCCCCGACCCCCACATTGCCGCCTGGAATAAAGGTAACGGTGCAATGCGCCGGCGCCCGGTTGGGGTTAAGGATAGTCAGCCATTCCCGCTCTTCCAGCGCCATCCCCTCGCGGGTCAGGTAGACGCAGTCCACATAGTACCATTGCTTCTCCAGGTCAGTCAGTGGCCCAGGATGGAACATAAAAGTGGACATGCTGTTGGTGACCCGCTCGTGGGCCAGCCGGTCGCCCACCGTTGCCTGGACGACGAGAGGGGTCGTGGAGCGCACGCGCAGCCCAAAGCGCTTGCGCGGGTTGCAACCGGGGGGCAGATTGTTGGTGCCCAGGTTATCTGCGTCACCCTGCATGTGCACACGCCCCTGCCGGCCCTTCGGGATGCTAAAGTGAAAATCCTTGGGATCCTCGTCTTCGTAGAAAAAGGTGCCTGTGACCTGGGCATCGTGCTTTTGGCTCAGGTTCAGCAAGAGCATCCAGGCATCATAGACATTGGTGCTCTGCACCATCTGCCCCGTCACCCAATCTTTGAAGCGGGCATACTGCGAGAAGTATTCAGTCGCATACCATTCGTTGTACATAGAGGCTCCTTCTACTCGAATAACAGCCGGACAGTGCTCAGACCACGAGCTTTGACCGGCAGCCGCACATTCTCCCCCTCCACGGGGAGAGGGCCGCGATCGACTTCCAACGGATTGGCAGCACGGGCCTCCCGAAGCCGGCCGAGGCCGTGCACGGTGAGGGTCGCCTCGCCCCCCTGGCCGGCCACATCCCACAGGCGTGCCACCAGCCCCTCCTCCTCCGCCACCTTAAGGCTCGTGAGCACGGCATTCCCACTGACACCTACAAAGCCGAGCACCGGTGGCAGCTTGGCGGCCTGCCCGGCCGCCAGTGCCATCGCCTCAAGTGGGTTGTTATCTTCCCAGCCAAACTGCAGAGCCGCCGTGGGGTCGAAACCTGGGCCGTGGCCGCGCACGCTGAAGCGGAACCTGAAGTGCGACTCTCCGGCCTGGTCTCGCACCGCCTCGTTCCAGTCAAAGATGTTGTCGAGGGCCATCGCCAGCACGGTGGCCCGTGAGAGGTCCGGCGCCTCCGGATCCTCGTCCGTTGTGCGGTGGCCGAACTCTACCAGCCCCGAATCGGCCTGGGAGAGAGTAACCCCATACTCGCCATTGAAAAGGTCCACAAAGTGGCGCACGGCAGTCACAGCCAGCCCCGCACCCGGGATGCAGTCGGTCGCCGGGTTGATGACCACGCCAGGCGCCTCGTAACGCACCTCGTGATCGGGCACATGGAAGGGGAAGACAAAGTCCAGCTCCTGTTTCTCACTGGTGGGCCGCTTCTCCAGCACATTCTCGATATCGACCCGGTCCAGAGCACTATAGAGGGTGATGGTGGAGGTCAGCCGGGTGTTTTTGAGGCCTGCCCGGACGATCAGTTGGCTGAAGAGTGGGCCGCTGGCCCCTGCCTCTACGGTGGCCCGGCGTGGCGTGTGCTCGACTCCGGCGGAGACGTACAGGCACTGGTTGAAGTGATAGGGGCTGGCGGCATCGACCAACTCTCTGCCCCGCACCTTGTCATAGAGGCTCACGATGCCGCCAGTCATGGGGCTGACCTCAACCGCATACAGCGGTCCCTCCAGTCGGTTGCGGCCGACCTGGAACGGCGAGCACCCGGCCTCTTTCGCCGTGCCCGGCTCGACAGCATAGGTGCGATAACCCACTGCAGGCACCTGCCGGGCCAGGGCATAGACGCCATCCTCCATCGTCTGGGTTGGCACCTCCTCGCCGCTCTCGGCATCCACCAGGCGCGCCCCTGGCTCCACCCCCGGCGCCCGCACCAGGCCATCTCGGCTCCACCCCAGGCCGTTGAACACCAGGACGTGTGGCGCAGCGCCGGTCGCAACCCGCCGGCCCAGGGCTGCCAGCCCCGCGGCGATCACGCGGTCAAAGCCCTCGTTAGCCGCCTTTTGCCACCGCTGCCGCAGCCGGGCATTGAGCTCCCGGTTGGCATCGTTGGCGCCATTCCACGCATGGTCGGAGAGGCAGATCAGGTTGAGCCAGGACTGCGCCCACTCGCCCTCTTGAGCCCGGCAGGCATCACGGTCCAGCGCCCAGAGGATAGCCATGAGCTTATCGGCAACGCCCGCCCGCTCCTGGGCCCGCCGCCAGCCCGCGAAAGACGCCGCCAGGCTGGCGGGCCAGGCCTCCCAGCCGGCGCCATAATCGCCTCGGTAGACCTCCAGTGACAGCCCCCGCTGCGCGATCTGCGTCTCGATATCGGCCCAGAACTGTGCCTGGGCCGCGTTGACCAGCTTTGGATACTCCCAGCCCTGGGCGTTGTAAGCGGCGATCATGGCCACCTTCTTGGCCGGGAGATCCCTCGCCCGGGCCGAAAGATCGCCATAGACCCCAACCAGGCCCCAGGCGTTGAAGGGGTAACGCTCGCCCAGCCTCTCTGCTTCCGGGATGACCCGGGTGTGCAGCGCCGTGTTCACCGCCCTCAAGTCGCGCAGAACAAAGGCCCCTTCCACATAGTCTTCGTTGCGGCGACGGTAGAGCACGCGTTTGCCATCGGGACCCTCCCAGGCAAAAACAGGGGGCTCGGCATAACGCTTGGCCCAGGGACACTCGTAGGGCAGGTTGCCTTTGATCAGGTAGGGGATGCCGCACTCGGCCAGCAGCGTGGCCAGGAACCAGGGCGCCGACGGCGTCTCCTGATGGTTGGCACAGGCATAAGAGAAGCCCTGTTGGCGGGCCCAGTTGCGCACCGGGTAGAACTGACGAATCAGCTCTTCCAGGCTCAGGTCGCCGCTCAACTCCATGTTGAAAAAGGGGTTGACGCTGATCGCCCCCTGCCGGATGGCATCGAAGAGCCGCTCGCGGTGTTCCGGGTAGCGCTCCAGGTGGAACTCGACCTGGCGGCCTACCGCCATGTTGTAATGGTTGCGGCTGGCTTCGGGATAGTCGCGGGTAGCCTCTATCAGCTCGAGCTCGGCCTCGGTCAGCTCGGCATCGTCGGCGCGCAGAGTCTGCTCATCGCCATACACCCAGGCATAGTCGGTGCAGGCATCGCTGAGCACGTAGACCGTCCAGGGCCGGTGGTGGCCGACGTGCACTGTACCCGTAGCGGTCTGCCCGCCGGCTGTCAGGCGCACCCGGGCGGCATCCTCCGGCGGCCGGTCGGGCCAGAGGGTGGGGGCGAAGCAGCGGTACTCCCGTACTCCGGGCTCGAGGGTCAGGTGGGTGAGGACCTCTTCGCAGCCAGCCGTCACCGCCGCCGTAGCCTCTACCGACTCGCCGAGCCCGCTCTCCACCGTAACCAGCACCCACTGGCGGAGCTTGCCTGCCTCATGGCTAAAATAGATCGTTTCCTCTGCACCGACAATGGCAAATCCGCTCTCTGACATCTCCACACAGTCTCCCAAGTCAATTTCCGCCCTTCCACACCAGCCGTGCGGCCCCCAGCAATCCGGCATCGTCACCCAGGGTGGCGCGGACGATACGGGTGCCCTCGAGATCGACCCAACTGCCGCACCGGCGCCGCACTGCCCGGCAGATCGGGTCGAGGAGCAAGTCGCCCAATCCCTCAATCACCCCGCCACCCAAGGCAACGACCTGCGGGTTGAGCAGAGTGATCGCATTGGCCACGCCGATGCCCAGGTATTCGGCCTCGCGGGCCAGCACATCGCGCGCTACCTCGTCACCCCGACGCGCTGCCTCTCCCACCAGCTCGGCGCTCAGCTCCCGGCCGGCGGCCAGTTCGGCCAGCAGCGTGGGGCGCCCCTGCAGCAGGGCCCCTTGGGCGCGCAGGGCGATGGCCGGGCCGGCGGCAAAGGCCTCCAGGCAGCCATAGTTGCCGCAGTTGCAGAGCGGCCCATTGGGGTCGATGGTGGTGTGGCCGATCTCTCCCGCCGTGCCGCGCCAGCCGCGCAGCACCTCGCCGCGGAAGAGGATCCCAGACCCCACGCCGGTGCCCACGATGATGTAGACAAAGTACTCCGCTCCGGCCCCCGCTCCCAGCCACCACTCACCCAGAGCGGCGGCGTTGGCGTCCATCTCGATCCAGGCGGGGAGTTGCAACGCCTCGCGGAGCATGGCCTTGAAGGGCACGTTCTGCCAGCTCCCCTGGTTGGGCGAAGCAAAGATCACACCGCTCTCCACGTCCATCATGCCGGCCGTGGAGTAGCCGAGTCCCTCCACCCGCTCCCAGGCGATGCCGGCCTGCTGCGATAGCATCAGGAGCATGTCCTTGAGCTGCGCCACCATCTGCGGCGGCTCCC
>DAOTVS010000311.1:0-4750 GCA_034436375.1 Anaerolineae bacterium
GACCGCGCGCTGGGCCGCGTGGATCCCAAGATCTATGGCCATTTCGTCGAGCACATGGGTCGCTGCATCTACGGCGGGTTGTGGGCCGAGATGCTGCAGCGCCGCAAGTTCAACGGCCCCGATCTGCACGAGTTTGGTGTGGTGACGCCCTGGCAATCAGTGAACAAGGGGCCGGGAGTCTATTTCAACCACGACAATACGACCTTTTATGCCGGTGAGCAATCGCAACGCATCATCGTGCGCGAGGATGACGGCCTGCCTCACGGTGTGGCGCAGGGCCCGCTCACCCTGCGTTGCGGGCAGCGCTACCATGTGCGCCTGGTGGTGCGTCAGGAAGGCCTCACCGGGTCACTGCGCTTTGCCCTGGAGAGCGCTGATGGCCGCTCCTATGTGGAGCAAGAGTGCCGCTGCAGCGAGGGCGATTGGCACGTGCACGAAACCACCCTGGTCTCCCCGGCCGACGACCCCCTGGCGCGCCTGGCCATCACCTTTCGCGGTGTGGGCAAGGTATGGCTGGGCGCCGTCTCACTCATGCCTGAGGGCAACGTGCACGGCTGGCGCACCGACGTGGTCAATGCTGTGAGCGAACTACATCCCCCGGTCATCCGCTGGCCCGGGGGCAATTTCGTGTCGGCCTACCACTGGCTGGATGGCATCGGCCCCCGCGACCGGCGCCCGGTGCGGCTGGACCCCGTCTGGGATGCGCTGGAGCCGAACGATGTGGGCACCGACGAGTTCATGGATCTTTGCCGTAACCTGGGCACTGAGCCCTACCTGTGCGTCAATGTCGGCTCGGGCTCGCCTGAGGAAGCGGCAGCCTGGGTGCAGTACTGCAACGGCGGGCCGGAAACCGTCTACGGCGGCCTGCGGGCCGAGAACGGCCACCCGGAGCCCTACAATGTGCGCCTGTGGGGGGTGGGCAACGAGACATTCGGCAACTGGCAGTACGGGCATGTCGACGCCGAGACCTATGCCCGCCGCTGTGCAACCTTCAGCCGCGCCATGCGCGCCATAGATCCCGCCCTCAAGCTCGTAGCCGTGGGCGCCCACGAATATGAGGCCCCGGGCTGGAACGACGCCGTGCTCGACATCGCGGGCGATTACATCGACTACCTCAGTGTGCACCACTACACCCCGGGCGGGGTGCCGCAGGATCGCGTGCCCAGCCACGAAGAGCTTTACCCCATCGTCGTGGCCGGCCCCGACCGTGTGGATGACCTGCTGCGAGAGGCAGAAACGACCATCGCCCGTCATGGGTTGAGCGACCGTGTGCGGGTGGCCCTCGATGAATGGAATGTGTGGGTCTATGCCCACTATGAGTGTGGCCTGGAAGAGCCCTTTTTGCTGCGCGACGGTCTGTACGCCGCCATGATCTTTAACGTGCTCTACCGCCACGCCGCCCACGTGACCCTCGCCAACCTGGCGCAGCTGGTGAACGTACTGGGGGCCATCTACACCACGCCCAGCGGGCTCTTCCTGACGCCTGTCTATCAGGCCTTCCAGATGTATGAGAGGCACTCGGGCGCCATCAGCGTCGAGACAGAGGTCGTGGGCAGCCCCACCTTTAGCGCCGAAGCGATGGGCTTTAACCCGGCGCGCCAGGGCGTGCCCTACGTCCACGCCGCCGCCACAACCGACGAGGAAGGCAGGCGCCTCTACCTCTCCGTTGTCAACCGCAACCGCCATGAGGCCCTGCCGGTAGACATCCAGATCACAGGCGCCAGAGTACAGCCGCAGGGCGCCGGGTACCAGCTCCACGGACCGAGCGCTCTGAGTGGCAACTCGATCACCAACCCCGACGTGGTGCGCATTGGGCAGGTGCCGCCCTTTGCCGCCGGCGCGCGCTTTACCTACACCTTTCCGCCCCACACCGCCACCGTGCTGGAGCTGCCGCTCCGCCCGTGATCGGTATGTCTCCAACACCGTCAGCAACCGGCTTACTCGCTTCGCGCTACCCCGGTACGGGCCCTTTTGAGGGTCTGCAGTCTGGATGGCGGGCGGCTCGGCCCGGTCCGCCCGGGGGTTTCGTCATGGTGAGAATCGCGCCGTATACGCCAGAATCGCCATGCCAGAACCTCCGGGAGGGTTGCTCGCGGCAACAAGATGGACTTTGGAAAAGCCCCCCACCCTGCAAGCGGTTTGCAGCCAGTGCCATCTCATGTTAGAATATATCCAATAGAGGCAACGGGATCAGGCGAATAGCCGGGATAGACCCGACAGTCGTCGTCTCGCGGCCTTTTTTTGTTCCCCGCAGCCGACGTATCTCTGCGCGCCGGGTGCCTCTATGGCCAAGCCCCTCCGGGCAGCGGCTGCCTGCGCAGTCACTCTACCAGAAGGAGCGAACAGCAACCATGGCAGGTACCCACGCGGGTCGCGACAGCGACCCCACTCATGAACGCACGCCCCTCAGCGGCCTGACCGGCGCACAAGTTCTCAAGCGCCGCCGGCAGCATGGGGAAAACACCCTGCCAGCCGCCAAGGGGACCACCGTCTGGACCATCCTCCTCGCCCAGCTCAAGAGCCCACTTGTCTACATCATCCTCGTCGCGGCGGCCATCTCGCTCGCCCTGGGCGAGCGCGGCGATTTCGCCATCATCATGGCCGTCGTCGTCATTGATGCGATCCTGGGCTTTGTGCAGGAGTATCAGGCCCAGCGCACCTACACTGCGCTCAAAGGCCTGCTCAGGCCGACGACGACCGTCATACGCGACAACAAGCGGCTGGAGGTCGAGATCAAAGAACTGGTACCGGGCGACCTCGTCATCTTGAACGCAGGCGAGCGCGTGCCGGCCGATGGCGAGCTGCTGGAAACCAGCCGGCTCACCGTCGAGGAGGCCATCCTGACCGGCGAGAGCGAGCCTATCGCCAAGGATGAGGCCGACGCCGAGCGGCGCCGCGTCTATATGGGCACCACGGTGCTCAGCGGGCGCGGCATCATGCAGGTATGCGAGACGGGACGCCGCACCGAGCTGGGCAAGATTGCGGTGAGCGTCCAGGATACGGCCGAGCAAGACACACCCCTCCAGGTGCGCCTGCGCGCCTTTAGCCACATGCTCACGCGCATCGTCGTCGCCGTGACGGCGGTGATCTTCGCCATCGGGCTCATCACCGGCCGGCCGCTCCTGCCCATGCTACGTGTCTCCATCATCCTGGCCATCGCCGCCGTGCCGGAAGGGCTGCTCATCGCTGTGACCGTGGTGCTCGTCCTGGGCATGCGCAAGATCCTCAAGCGCAACGGCCTGGTCAAGCGCCTGCTGGCCGTTGAGACTCTGGGTTCGGTGACGGTCATCTGCACCGACAAGACGGGCACCCTCACCGAAGGGCGCATGCGCGTCACCCGCAGCCACTTTACGGACCGCGACCGCGCGCTGGAGACGATGGTACTCTGCAACAACCTGGAGGGCCCGGTCGACGTGGCCCTGTGGGAGTTTGCGCGCACACAACTGGGAGCTGATCCCCAGACCCTGGCCGCCGCAGCCGAACGCCTGACCGAGGAGCCCTTCTCCAGTGAGACCAAGTACATGATCACGGCTAACCGCTACTGCGGCGAGGGCCGCAACTATCTCAAGGGCGCACCGGAGATCGTGCTGCAGTTCTGCCGCGTGGACCCTGCCGAACGCAGCCGCATCCTGGCCCAGGTGGAGCAGTGGGCCGCCGAAGGCTTGCGCCCGCTGGGCCTGGCTTACCGGCCCCTCGGGGCGCTGGAGGAGCGTGCGGGCTACACCTGGGCCGGCCTCGTCGCCATGGAGGACCCGATCCGCGAGGGCGTGCGCGAGGCCATCACCGTAGCGCAGCATGCCGGCGTACAGGTCAAAATGATCACCGGCGACTATCGCCGCACGGCGGAGCGCATCGCCCGCACCATCGGCCTCACCGCCGGCGATAACCAGATCCTGGATGGGCAGGAACTGGCCGCCCTGAGCGATCAGGAGCTGCAGCGCCGCGTCGCCAAGACGGTCGTCTTTTCGCGCATCAAGCCGCAGGACAAGCTGCGCATCGTCAGCGCCCTGCAGGCCAATGGCGAGGTTACGGCCATGATCGGCGATGGCGTCAACGACGCCCCCGCCCTTCAGCGCGCCAATATCGGTGTGGTGGTCGGCTCGGCGACCGATGTGGCCAAGGAGACGGCGGACCTGATCCTGCTCGACAGCAATTTCAAGACGGTCGTGGCCGCCATCGAGGAGGGGCGCGTCGTCTTTGAGAACATCCGCAAGGTCGTCAGCTATACCCTGTCCAACTCGTTCGCCGAGGTCGTAACGATCTTCGGCGCCATGTTGCTGGGCTGGCCGGCGCCGCTGGCTGTAGCCCAGATCCTATGGATCCACCTGATCTGCGATGGTCCGTCGGATATTGTCCTCGGCTTTGAGCCGGCAGAACCGGGCATCATGGATGAGCAACCCAAGTCCCTCAGCGAGCCGATCCTGAACCGACTGGGGTTCTCGCTCATCGGTGTGATCAGCATCTCCAGCGCGCTGCTGGCCCTGGCCATGTTCGGGCACTACTGGCTCGCCCATCACAATATGCTCCAGGCGCAGAGCTTTGCCTTTGGCACCTTTGCGGTCAACTCGATGATCTACATCTTTGCCTACCGCAGCCTGCGGCGCTCCATGTTCCGCAGCGGCTCCCTCTTGCGCAACAAGCCGCTCATCGCCGCCGTAGCCGTCGGCCTGGCGCTGGCCGTGGGCGCGGTGCTGCTACCGCCGGTTCGGAGCCTGCTGAGCATTGTCCCGCTTGAGCCCTTCCAGTGGGT
>DAOTVS010000312.1:0-6061 GCA_034436375.1 Anaerolineae bacterium
TCGGGTGAGACGACCGGCAGGGCGGCGGCCCGGCAGGCGCAAGCCGCCAGCAGCAGGATCAGCAGCGCCAGAAGTAACCCTTTGCGCATACCATCCTCCTCGCCCCATCGCATCGGCACACCGGGCATACACGGCCCACCGGGCCGTCTCTACAGGGTGTGCCGGTCTTCCGAACACACGGCTCATAGTGCTCTCGTTCAGTGTCATGTCGTAGTGGCGACCTTCAGTCGTTCGTCTCCATGTCGCACAAAAGAGGCGAATGGCTGAAGCCATCACTACGAAACTGAGCGAAGGGCTTGTAGCCATTTCACAGCAAACGTTACAGGCAGGCGCCCAGGTGTAGAGACGGGCCGGTGGCCCGTGTCAATGTGCCTGTTGCCCCGGCGAGTAGCTGATGAGGGCCTGCCTGTGCCCAAAGCGCGTGCCTATGTGATCGTAGCTATAGGCGACGGGACCGATGCCCGGGCTGAACCACTCGGTCTCGCCGCCGCTGTTGTATGACTCGGTGATCTCCAGGCAGCCGGAGAACCGGCCTGCCGGCGTGTCACAATCCGTTTCGCGCACGACGGTCCGCTGGCCACTGGCCTGACAACCTTGGGGGTCCTCGGGGTCGGCCGGCTCCGAGCACCAGCTCTTGCCCACAGAGAGCGGGAGGTCATAGAGGAGAGATAGGGTCTCCGTCTGGATCTGGGTCGGGTCGACCGGGTCTGTGGATTCGTACACGAGCGGGCCAAGGACGACGTACCAGGAATCGGCTGGGGGGCCGAAAGCGTCGTCCACCCAGGCGGGGTCTGCGGCCAGGAGCTGACTGTCGCGGCGCAGATGGGCGATCTGGTATGGAGGCACATCCTGTGTCTCAACCACTGTTTCGGTGATGAGGTAGGTAGCGCTGATGATGTGGCTCGGGTCGGCCTCTGTCGGCTCGTAGGGCTCGTAGGAATAGACCCAGGTCGTCCCTGGGGCAAGTGGAAGCTCGGCGGTGGGTGCGCCTGCGCCGGGTTGGCCCGCGCTTGCTGGAGGGGTTGGTGTGACCGCAGCGGCGCCTTCTGGAGGGATGGCTGTCGCCTCGGCGGCGACAGGCGTGGGGGCGGGGTTGCCGGCGCTGGGCGCAGATAGCGGCTCCTCGCCCGCCGCACAGCCTGCGAGCAGGACCAGGGCCACCAGGGCGACCGGAAACGAACCGCGGAGAAGCGAGGATATGGGGCAGCGAATGAGCTTGACGTGCATCTGCGCCCTCCCTTGGCAGCAGCGATGCCGGCCGAGCCTGCGCTTGTAGCAGGCCCCTTGCTTATGGACGCCCAGAATGGCCCCGCTGTTCCCGCTGAAAGGTATGCCGGGCGCCTTTTCAGATGTAGACGCTTCCCCGGCGGGTTTGATACTATCCATCCTGCAGGATACAATGGAACAAGGGCAGCGTAGAGGCCGCCGAGATCAAGGGGCGCAACCCCCCCAGGAGCACGCCATGAAGATCAAATCCATCGAGCTGTTACGTCTGCACATGCCGCGCCAGGAGCCGCCAACCTCACCGCGGCGCCCTTCCTGGGCCGTGGGTGCAGAAGTGGCCAACCCCATGTCGAAATTCCCCGAGTTCAAGCGGCACCGTGATCTGTGGATGCCCCGTTGGGAGTCGCTCTGGGTCAGGGTGACTGCCGAAGATGGCACCTGCGGCCTGAGCCCCTGTTCCTATGGCCCGGCCGTGGCCCCCATCATCGGCCATTTCGCCACGCACCTGGTGGGGCAGGATGCCCTGGCGACCGAGCGCTGCTGGGACCTGATGTTCCGCCTCTCCAAACCCTACGGAACGGTGGGGCTGGCCGCCGTGGCCATGAGCGGCGTGGACGTGGCCCTCTGGGACCTGAAAGGCAGGCTCCTGGGGCGCCCGGTGTACGAGCTTCTAGGGGGCAAGGTGCGCGAGCGCATCTTTGCCTATGCCACGGGCAATGATACCGACTGGCAGCTCGAGCTAGGCTTTAGAGCAGTCAAGCTCGCCTGCCCCTACGGCCCGGCTGATGGGCTCTGGGGCCTGGAGCAGAACGAGGAACTGATAGCCCGCACACGCGCGTTGGCGGGCGAGCATGTGGAAATCATGCTCGACTGCTACATGGCCTTTGATGTCGAATACACGGTGCGCCTGGCTGAGCGACTGCGCCCCTATCGCCTCAAGTGGATCGAGGAATATCTGATCCCAGAGGACCTGGATGGGCACGTAGCTGTGCGCGAGCGCCTGCCCTGGCAGACGCTCGCGACCGGTGAGCATATGTATACCCCCTGGCCTTTTCGGTACCTCATCGAGCATCGGGCGGTGGATATTGTCCAGCCCGATCTGTTCTGGGCGGGCGGCATCACAGCCTGCCGCCACATTGCCGAGATGGCCAATGCGGCGGGTCTGACGGTGATCCTGCACGGTGGTGGAGGCAGCCCCTATGGCCTGCACCTGACCTGCGCCATGCCCAACATGCCCTGGGCGGAGTACGGCGTCTGGTCCGCGCCGGGGGTGCCGTTGGCGGAGGTCCCCTCCCTGCCGGGTACGACGACACCGCAGGAAGGCTGGCTCTCCGTCAATGAGGGCCCCGGCTTTGGCGTCGAGATCCCTGAAGCCTGGCTGGAGCCGTTCTAAGCGACGGGCAGAGTGAAGTAGAAGGTATTACCCTTTTCCGGCTCGCTTTCTAACCAGACGCGGCCGCCGTGCGCCTCTACCAATATCTTGACGATATACAAGCCTAACCCTTCACCCTCCCGTGGGTTACGGCCGGCCTGTGCTGGATAGGAGCGATCGAAGAGGTGGGGTAACGCTTCGGGCGGAATGGCCGGTCCACGGTCGGTGATTGAGGTCACGACCTCGCCATTGTGCTGGGCAAAGCGCACCTCGACCGTCGAGTCTGGAGGCGAGTATTTCAGGGCATTGCTGAGCAGGTTGACCAATATGCGCTCCAACCGGGGCGGGTCAGCGCTTACCGGGGGCAGATTGGGCCGCGGCTCGATATGGATACGATTCGTCTCGAGGGCGCCGGTTTGCCGCGCCAGCAGGTCCTGTGCAAGGCCGGGCAAATCCACGGTCTGGCGCTCCAGCCGCAGTCTGCCGGCTTCCTGGCGCGTTGCGTCAACCAGGTCCTGAATCAGGGTGTTCATGCGCTGGGCACTGGCGATGATGGATTGTACGTTCTGCAACTCTGGACCGGTGAGCCCTGCCTTTTGCAGGCGACGCTGCAGCAATTGCGCCTGACCCAGGACGGCGGCCAGCGGGTTGCGCAGGTCATGCGAGACGGCGCGCGCGAGCTCGTCACGCTGGCGCTCGGCCTGTTCGGCGCGCTCGCGCTCGCTGATATCCGCAAAGGCGACGATGGCGCCGACGATGACGCCTCCTTCGCTAATGGGGGAGGCTGTGTATTCGACGGATACGGGCGCCCCGTCGCGCCGCCAAAAGACATCGCTTTCCTGATGTACAACCTGCCCCGTATGCAGACTTGACAGAATGGGACACTTTTCCGACGGGTAGGGCGAGCCGTCG
Organism: Anaerolineae bacterium; assembly: GCA_034436375.1. GTDB lineage: Bacteria > Chloroflexota > Anaerolineae > SpSt-313 > SpSt-313 > DAOTVS01. Next base: position 3,509 of record DAOTVS010000312.1, read on the forward strand.
AGATGGCGATTGTGCACCTGATCATGCCAGTCTCGGCCAAGGAGCTCGTCCCGGCCATAGCGCAGCATCTGGGCGGCGGCGCGGTTGACCAGCGTGCAGCGACCCCTTGCGTCAATGCCGAAGATGCCCTCTGTGCTCACTTCCAGCAGCAGATCCAATTCATGGGCCAGCCGAACGCTCTCGGCCGGCGCGTATTCCCTTATCATCGGCACCTCTGCTTGTGTTTGTTGGCAGCCGCTGATGCAGCAAGAGCCGTGCCTGCCCTGCCATCTGGTCAAGCAGCCTTGCCGCAGCCCGCAGGGCTTGGTCTTTTAAGCCCGATGGCTTTCCTCTGCCCGGTTCAGGCCAGGGGCTGGGTCTGACTGGGCCAGGCGGCGTGCGCCGCCTGGCCCAGTCAGACCCAGCCCAACCCCTTTACCACGTCGGGTAGGTGCGAAGCATAGGCCCGGCCCAAGACCTGCAGGGAAGGGCTAGCGGGCTTGCACGGCCGTCAGCCCATAGAGGTCGATCGTGCCCTGAAGGTCCGCCAGCTTGAGGCTGAGGGATTGGATCTCCTTATCCGGATCGGGGTTGAGCCACTCGTAGCGGTAGAGCACGACCGGCAGCCCTTCCTCATCGCGTCCCTCCCAGACCGGCTCGGCCCAATAGGGCACGGCGGCGATGTCTTCGCCGTAGCGGATATTGCTATTGGCAATGGTTTCTCCATAGCGGATTTCGATGTTGGTCTCGCTGCCATCTGCATAGAGGACCCGGTACCAGCCGATGATATCCTCTGGCGAGGGCTGGAGGGGGTTCGAGAAATCCCACGTAGGGCGGAAGAGGCGCCGGCAGTGGCAGTGGTGCAGGAAGAGCAGGCTGTCGGCCCGGACGCCGATGGTGAGCGCCCCCGCTTCCGATTGCCCTGGCCCTACATGCAGGGCGGGAGTGGCAGGCTGCTGCCCCATGCCGCAGGCGGGGAAGAGGCTCGTGAGCTGGGCGCCGGGCTGCAGCGAGGGGGAGCGGCGTGCACCCAGCGCATCGCGCAGGCGGGGCTGCCAGGTGGCTACTGTCTGCAACGCGCGCTCGCGCTCGCGGTCCGAGTAGTGGCGCCACCACAACATCTGGGCACTGAACATCAGGTTGAAGAGGCAGGCATTGCGGCCCAGGGCGAACTCGGAAACGTCGCACCAGGTCGAGACCTCGGCACCGAGGACGTGCGGGGCGGCGGCGCGCTGCTCCCACCGGGTGAAGGTGTGCGGGGCAAAGTTGTCGCCGAAATTGCCGAATATCTCCTCAAAACCCTGTTGGCCAAAGTATGCCTGTGAGCTGGGGTCCAGCACCCAATACCAGTCCAACATCAGGATATCCTTGGGGACCAGGTCTACCGCCGGGTAGGTCTCACGCATGACATATTCCTGATCGCCGGAAAACCAGCCGCCTGGGCGCGCATGCAGCTCTCGGCCGCCGTAGGGCCGCCCGCCGACGATGATGCTCATGAGCTTGTCGCCCCACAGGGCCATGCGGATGCCCTTGCCGGCCAGGAAATCGTGGATGCGGTTGATATCGCCCGCGAGCAGGTCGGCGCCGCTCTTGCCCTGGCAGCGCGGGCAGAGGCCAAGGGTATAGACCTCATCGTGGCCGGTGTGGACGATGCCCGGCTGAAAGACTTCGATGACCTCCTCCAGCACGTCAAAGTAGAGGGCATAGGAAACGGGGTTGGAGGGGCAATAGGTATCGGGGAAGGCCTCCTCCGGGCGCTCGGCGATCTCGGGGTGGGCGCAGCAGAGATAGTAGGCATGGCTGAGCGATTGTACCTCGGGGATGACCTCGATGTGCAGCGAGCGGGCGTACTCCAGCAGGGCGCGTACCTCATCCTTTTCGAGGAACGAACCGCCGGCCAGCTCGGTATGGGTGGAGTCTTTGGGCCAGGGGAAGGCGCTCTGCAGGCCACGGGGCCCGCCGGGGTAGGCCATGGCCTGGGAAACAAAGGTTTCCCAGGCGCGGTTGATCTCGGGGTGGCGGTCGTAGCGCATGCCGCCACCGACCTCCAGGAAGACCTGGTTGTAGCGCAGGGTGGCGAGGAACTCGAAAAAGCGCCGGCAGAAAGGAATCTGCGCGCGCGAGGGCATGTAGATGTGCACACCACGCATGGGCTTGTAGGGCCAGTCATGCATCTCTACCGCGGGCACGCACAGCGAGGCGCCCTCACGCTGCACCAGTTGCCGCAGGCGCTGCAGGCCGTAGAAAACGCCGGCGGCATCGTGGCCCGCGACCAGGCAATGGTCTGGGGCGATATCCAGAAGGTAGCCCTCCGTCGTGGCCTCACGCCCGTCCACGCGGATGCCCCGCTCCTGCAGCAGGCGCCGGATCGCTTCATCGCCCAGCAGGCCGATGAGGATACCGGCGCCGCCCTGCCCCGCCGGTACGATCCTCAGGGTGAGGCCATAATCGGCCGCCAGCCAGCGCTGCAGGTGCGCCGCCTCGGCGCGGGCGCCCTCCGTCGCCAGAATGGGCGTGGCGGGCGAGAGCAGAAATGCTGGGCCGGTCTCTTTGTACCACTGTGGTCGCGGATAG
>DAOTVS010000313.1:0-20628 GCA_034436375.1 Anaerolineae bacterium
TCGTCAGCATGTAGGGCTCATCGAAGATCTGGGCCGAGCCGATGAGCACGATCACCGCCACAAAGAGGATCACCGGTCGCAGCATGGGGAGTGTAATATGCCAAAACAGTTGCCAACGATTGGCGCCATCAACCATGGCAGCCTCGTAGAGAGTCTGCGGGATGGTCTGCAACCCCGCCAGGAAATAGATCGCGTTGAATCCTGCCCAGCGCCAGGTCATCAGGCCCAGCACAGAGATCTTGGACCACTGCTTGCTGCTCAGCCAATTGATCCCCTGCCCCCCCAGGTGTTCGATCAGCATGTTGAGCAGGCCCACGCGCTGGTTGTAGAGGACAGTAAAGACAATAGCGATGGCAATGGTTGAGGTCACGATGGGGGTAAAGTAGATGGTACGGAAAGCATCTTTCCAGTGCACCATCTTGGCATTGAGCGCCACCGCGAGCAAGAGCGAAATAGGCGTCACGATAAAGAGGCTGGCGCCGGAGTAGAAAGCGGTGTTGCGCAGCGCTTTCAAAAAGACCTCGTCCTGCGTCAACAGTTCGGTAAAGTTGCGCAGGCCAACGAATTGCATACTGTCGATGCCGTTCCAACTATGCAGAGCCAGGAACAGTGCAAAGAGCGCCGGCCCCAGAAAAAAGACGAGGAACAGAATGTAGAACGGAGAGATAAAAAGATAGGGCGCCAGGCGCCGTTGATTGCGCTGCCACCAGGTTGGTCTATGTATCGCCACTGTGGTCATGCATGCACCACCTATTTGCTGTTGCAGAGAACCAGACTTCCAAGGTCCAAAAAGACCTTGGAAGTCTGGTTGCTGGAATGGGCCGAAGCTTACTCGCCCTTGGCGACGATAGCCTTGATGTTCTCGTCGGCCTTCTTGATCGCCTCTTCCGGGGTGAGTTCACCACTAAAGGCGGCCGTGATCTGGTTCGACATCTCGGTCATAGCCTCATTCCAGTAGGCGCTTTGCCACTGGACTGGGATATCCTGTGCCACGGAGGCAAAGACCGCGCCTACCTTCTGGCCGCCACAATAGTCATCGGCCAGGTCTACCACACCTGGATCGTTCATAGCCTCGATCATGGTGGGGAAGTAGTGGATCTTCTGGAAGCGGAGCACCTGCGATTCCTTGGTCATGTAGGTGTAGTGCAACAGGCTCCACACCAAATCGGCGTGCTTGGATTGCTTGGTGATGGCAAAGCCGGTGCCGCCCCAGGTGCTGGTGGTGTGACCACCAGCGGACCAAGTGGGCATGGTCGTGAGCCGCCATTGGCCCTTCATATCAGCCAACTGAGCCTTGAGGGTCGCATCCAGGTACCAGTCTGGCATGATGGCGCCTACCAGAGAGCCGTCCTTGTAGGCTGAGATGGTGCCAGCGCCCCAGAATTCGGAGCCCATCTTCATAAAGACCTGGTCCTTGTTGGCGCCATCGACCAGGAACTGCAGAACATCAACGGCTTCGGGGGTATTGAGCGTGACGGTGCCATCCTCCTGGAAGCAAAGGCCGCCACGCTGCTGGAACAACTCCATGAAGATGCCGTTGCTGGTATCATCAACGGGGGCCATGGCTTTCTTTTCGGCGGCCAGTTGCTTACCAGCAGCGAGGAAATCGTCCCACGTCTTGAACGGCAGGGTGATGCCCGCCTTGTCGAACGGGTCAGGCTGATACCAATACCCCACAGGGCAGAGGGCGCTCTCAACGCCATAGATCTTGCCGTTGATCATGTAGGGCGTCCAGCGGCCTTCGACGAATTTCTTGCGCTCGTCGCCGATCCACTCGGTCAAGTCCACCAGGCCCTTATCGGCGATACTGCCTTTCATAAAGCGCGAGAAGGCGCTGATCTCGATCCCCACCATATCCGGCGCGCCCGAACCGGCGGCCAGGTTGGCCAGCACCTTGGTAAAGACGTCGTTGTACGGAATCTGCTGGAAATCGAATTTGACATCATAGTTCTGAGCGGTTGGGTCTTCTTTCGCCCAAGTCTCGCCACGGAAGGTGAAAAAGTCCACATAGAGCTTGTCGTGGGTCCACATCGAAATGGTATAGGGCTCTTTTTGCGCGGGCGCCGCCGTCACCTCAGGGGCCTTGGTGGCCTCGGCAGCCGGAGCCTGAGTGGCCTCAGCCGGGGCCGGGGTAGGGGCTGCGGGAGCCTGGGTAGGCGCAGCAGCCGGGGCGCAGGCGGCAAGCATGGCCCCGCCCAGCGCAGCAGTCGCCAGGCGCAGGAACTGCCGGCGGTTCAAGGGCTTGCCAATGATCTCGGATGACATGTGCTTCTCCTCTCCTGGGAATACTCACCGTTGATGTGAGCTACCGGTAGGTGGCGCGCAGCGCTTCGCGCCCCCATCCATGACGGATACGCGCCTCTGACTTGTGCTGATCACGATAACTCAACAGGCATGCCTGGAAGGCAATGGGCCGTGCAATGAAGCCCATGACACGAGGGCCAATTGCGGGCCATTCCATCTTGTGGTAAAGTAGAACAATAGGGCGAACCAAGAGCTATCCTAAACACCACCAGTATAGCACACGCGGTGCGCTCTTTGGGCGCAATTCGGTCATTTCGAGGTCAAAAAAGGGTCATTGGTCATCCATGACAGATCAGCAGGCAGTCTCCCCTCTTGTGCGCCATCTACGCAGAGCGCTCCACCACCTCTACGATCCGGGCGCACTGCGCAAGAGCCCACTCGTGTCGCTTCTGGGGCTGGATGCAGAGGAGGGCGCCTCGGCCCTGCGCCGCGTCCTGCTCGCGGCCATCGACTCTCTCAAGCCGCGCGCTAATGTACCGCCGCAGGCCAAGGGCTGGCGCATCTACCGCGCCCTCTACCACCGCTATGCGGAGCAGTTCTCTCCGCACGAGGTAGCCAAGGCGCTGGGACTCAGCATCCGCCAACTGCGGCGTCAGGAGGCGGTGGCTCTGCAGGTGCTGGCCGATCAGATCTGGACGCAGTACGGCCTCTCGGCTGAAGCGATGGCAGCCCTGGGCGAGGCGGAGCCCGAGCCGGAAGAGTTGGAGGAAGAGCCCATACAGGCCCCCAGCCGGGAGCAGGAACTGGCGTGGGTGGGACAATCGCAGCCCAGCGAAACGGTTGTGGTGAATGAGGTGGTGCAGGCAGCCCTCAAAGTGGCAGCGCCGCTCCAGACGGCCCTGGGTGTGCGCATCCGCTGTGATCTGCCCACCAGCCTGCCGCGAGTAGCTGTGCAAGGCGGCACCCTGCGCCAGGCCTTGCTGAACACCCTCACTGCTGCCATCCGCGCTGCGCCGGGTGGCGAGGTCGCTATTGCCGCACAAACGGAGGGCGCGCGGGTCTGCGTGCGCATCCAGCCCTCTGGCGGCGCACGCACTCGGGGTGACTACAGCGAAAGCTTGCAGATGGCTCGCCAGCTAGCAGCGCTCTGTGGTGGCGCGCTGGAGATTGCCGACGCTCCCCCCGGCGGGCCCTTTGCAGCCCATTTCTCTCTGTTTGCAGCTACGCAAGCCACCGTGTTGGTCATCGATGACAATGCCGATACATTGCAACTCTTCCAGCGCTACCTGGGGGGCACGCCCTACCCCTTTACCGGCACCCGCGATCCTGAGCAAGGGTTGTCGCTGGCGCGCGAGCTGGCTCCCCGGGCTATCGTGCTCGATGTGATGTTGCCCGGCGTCGACGGCTGGGAGGTGCTGGGTCGCCTGCGCGAGGACCCGCAGACAGCCGCGATCCCCACCATTATCTGCACAATCCTGCCCGAGGAGGAACTGGCGCTGGCGCTGGGAGCGGCCGCCTTTCTGCGCAAGCCCGTCAGCCGGCAGGATTTCCTGGCCACATTGGCGCACCTGTTACGGGCTTGAGTGCACCAACGCCTTGCGGATGGCCTCGATGCAGGCCAGGAGTTCGTGCACGGCAAGCCCTCCGCCCCGAGTGACGGCTAACCCACCGGAGACAATCGGCTGCCCTGCCGGGTCACGCGCCGAGGTCACCACCACCGGGATCTCTCGCAGGTTCGGATCCTGGCTGCGCACCTCGAGCAGGCGGAAGCCGTCCATCTCGGGCATGACCAGATCCAGCAGGATCACGGCAGGCCGTTCGTGCTGCAGGATGCGCAGGGCCTGCTCGCCATTGCTAGCGGTCAGCACCCGGTAATCCGCATCGCCGGAAGCCAGCATGCGCCAGAAGAGTCGCAACGCCTCGGGCTCATCATCGACGATGAGCACCGTCTTGCCCTGCAGCGGCAGGCGCGCCAGAGTGGCCAGCAAGTGCTCACGCGCTATCGGCTTGACCAAATAGTCGGAGACGCCCAACGCCCCCGCGGCATCCAACGTCCCCGGCAGCGAGCAGATGATAGCCGGCACTTCCGGCGGTAAGGCTACATTGCCAAAGCGCTGCAGGCCGGCAGCCACCGAAGCATCGTTCACCAGCAGGGCTTGAGAGGGTGCCTGCGCGAGCCGTTGCAAGGCCTCTTCCTCATTCTCGACCGCCACGATTTCCACGCCATGTAGATAGCGCGCCAGCAAATGGTGCAGTGAGCCGCCCGGGTCCAGCACGACCAGCCGCGGGAGCACTACGGGCGCGGGCGCTAATGGCCTCTGCGTGCGCTGCTCATATTCCCACTCTGGGTTGAGCCAGCGGGCAGCAGAAGCTTCGACCGGAGTAGGCGCCTCAACGGGCAGACGGAAACAAAAGGTTGTACCGACACCCTTGACGCTCTCCACCCACATACGGCCGCCGTGCATCTCCACAAAGCTCTTGCTGATGGCCAACCCCAGCCCGGTGCCCCCATAGCGGCGGCGCACCGAACCATCGAGTTGCTGGAAGGGCCGAAAGAGCTTTTCCTGGTCCGCAGCGGCGATGCCGGGGCCGGTATCGGTCACCGAAATCAGCACGTCACGCTCATCACGGCAGGCGCGGACGGTCACACCGCCCTGCTCAGTAAAACGCCCAGCGTTGGAAAGCAGGTTGAGGATCACTTCACGGATGCGCGTGCGGTCGCAAAACGCGGAAAGCCCTGGCTGCACATCCAGATGGAGAGAGAGACCCTTGGAGTCGAAAAGGGGGCGCACGGCGACCGTTGCCGCCTCGATCACCTCACCGAGGTCGACATGCTCGCGGGTGAGTGCCATGCGGCCGGCTTCGATCTGGCTCAGATCCAGCACATCATCCACCAAGCCAGCCAGGTGACGGCTGTTGCGCAGGATGATGGCCAGGTCAGCCAGGAGGGCGGGGGGAATCCGATCGCCGTAGGCTTCGGGCGTCTGGGTAATCATCTCGCTGAAACCGATGATCATGTTCAGGGGGGTGCGCAGCTCGTGAGAGACGTTGGCCACGAACTGCTCTTTCGCCTGGCGGGCCTCCTCGGCCACGCGGCGCAGGCTATCCGCCAGGCGGTTCAGGCGCGTGAGCTGCAGATTGGCCTCAGCCAAATCCTTGAGGGTCTGTTTGAGCTGCACCTGATAGTCGCGGGCGCACTCCAGCAGGCGGTGGCTCTCCTCATAGCTGGACCAGGACCACTCGAGGGCTGTCAGCAGGGGCCGCAGAGTGAGCCACACCAGCCCCAAGTTTCCCCACACCGCCATGAGGGCCACAACGCGCAGCACCGCATCACCCGGTAGCAGGGAGAGCGGCGCCCACAGAAGCAGCCCTGTGCATCCCAGGGCGACCACAATACCCGCCGGTGCGCTCACGGTGACCACAGCCAGGGCAGCCGGCACGCTGAGCAGATAAACGGCGGGGCCCAGGCGTGCCCAGGTCGTGGCCAAAAGCACGGCGCCCAGGTAGCCCAACACCAGGGCCCAGCCTCCGAGCAGCACGTGCAGCCGGCGCAGCGCCCAGACGGCCCCGGCCATGCCCCACAGAATCATGCCTAACCATTCGGCGCGCACCGGTTGGCCAAAAGGCTCGGGGAAACCCAGTATCAGTGTGCCCAGAAGCAGCAGGGGCAACAGCGCCAGCGTGATGGTCTGGTCCTGCAACTGGCGCAGCAGCCACTTGAGCTCGGGCATGCCGGCGGGCGATGCGGGCAACTCAGCGACGGACATGCGTTACCTCCGGGGAGATGAGCACAATCCGTGCTCCGTGGGGCTGTCGTGGGACATAATAAGTAAACCGTAATAAGTAAGGTCGCCATTTCGGTGTACCGGATGCTTCGCACAGGCTTTGCCGAGGCGAACGGCGCGAAAAACAGTACGCGCCCGCCGTGCCAGTGTTACTTATTACGGTTTACTTATTACATCTCATGGTAACCCCGATTACGCCTCAGACTATTCTCTCATTCCGCCGCCTGCACCCTCTTCACCCTGCCCCGGGCGAGCGAGGCGAAGACGCCCAGCGTGCAGAGGCCGGCAAAGGTGGCGAACACGATGCGGGCGCTGCCGACAAAGCTGCCGAACACTTCAGAGGTGATTTCCGTGCGGCCGATGTAGAGGGAAAAAACCAGCATCACGGTACCCATACTGAACATCTGGCCGACAACGCGCATGGTGCCCAGCGTGCCGGAAGCCACACCATAGAGCCGCTTCTCGACCGAGCTCATGACCGCATTGGTGTTGGGTGAGGAGAAGAGGGCAAAGCCAAAGCCCAGAAGCAGCAGACTCGCGATGATGAACGGCAGCGACGTGTCGTGGCCGAGCAGCACCAGCAGGAGCAACCCCAACACGTTCAGCCCCATGCCCGCCGAAGCCACGACCCGCGGCTCGAGGCGATCCGAGAGCCGGCCGGCCAGCGGCGAGAAGAGGGCCTGTACCAGGGGCTGGGCAACCAGCACCAGCCCCGCCTGCTGCGGGCTCAACGCTTTGATGTACTGCAGGTAGAGGCTCATCATAAACGTGACGGCAAAGGTGGCGCTATAGTTCAAAAGCGCGGCCAGGTTCGACATGGCAAAGACGGTATTGTCGCGGAAGAGGTGCACGCTCAAGAGCGGGTGCCGGGTGCGCGCTTCCCAGGCGACAAAGCCGCCGAGCGCGGCCAGGCCGACGACCAACAGAACGAACCCCAGCAGCGCCGGCAGCCGTGAAAAGCCCAACATGATCGTGAGTAGGGCCAGGCCATAGACCACTGCACCGGTCATATCAAAGTCCTCGTCGCGCGCCTCAGCCCATTCGCCGGGCAGGCGGAAGGCCAACAGAAGGATGGCCAGGATCGCCAGGGGCATGATCCCCAGAAAGACGGCCCGCCAACCGAGGTGTTCGGTGATCAGCCCACCCAATACCGGCCCCAGCGACAGCCCGGTGTAGGTGGCCGCGGCATTGATGCCCAACACCCGGCCACGCTCCTGCGGCGGGTAGACGGAGATGAGGATGGCCATCCCCGTGCCGGCGATCATGGCGCCGCCCATCCCCTCGATGGCGCGGCAACCAATCAGCATGCCGGCCGAGACCGAAGAGGCGGAGAGGATTGTGGAGAGAGCAAAAACGCCCAGCCCCAGGGCCAGCAGCCGCTTGCGGCCAAAGATATCGGCGATGCGGCCGATGGGCACCATGCACATCGCTGCTGCCAACAGGTAACTTGTGCTCACCCAGCTCAGCGTCACCGCATCGGCGTGGAACTGCGCCCCCATCTGAGGCAAGGCCACGGCGACCGAGGAAGACATGAATGGAGTGAGGAAAGAGGCAATCGTGGCGATGAGCAGCGCGCTCCGCCTGCTCACCCTGTTTTGTGCCATAAACCAGAGGTCCCTTCTTGCGTTTTGCACTCTGGCAAGTATACCATAAACAGCCTAGAGGTAAAGCACGCATCCGCATTTCCGCGTTTAGGTATATCCGAAGTGATGCGCAGGCGGCGATATCGTAGTGGCGGCTTGAGCCCAATACCTTTCAAATAAGGAGGCCTGAGAGCGGCCGCTGGACAGCGGTGTCGTAGTGGCGACTCTCGCTCGTCCCGGCGACCTGCCATGGCGAAACGCTGAGACGAGCGGCTCAAGCCGCCACTACGACATCGCCGCCCATAGGCGAACGTGCGCTGGATCGGCACTGTAGGGGCAGGTCTGAGACCTGCCCCTACCAAGAGCCCGGGATCGTGAATGTTGGGCTGCATGCGCAGACATGCGTGTGTTGCCCCTACGCGTGGAAGGACTTGCTCAAATCGGGCTTTTCCGTGTCGATCACCTTTTTCTCAAAGTGCGACTCGGCGATCAGCTTTTGCAGGTACTGCTCATAGGCCTTGCTGTCGAGGGGCAGCTCGACGGTCGCGTTGGTGAAGGAAGAGTAGAGCATCGAGTTGGCCAGCTCCACCGAGCGGATGCCTTCCTCCGCCGGGGCAATGAGGGGCGTGCCATCGAGGATGGCATCACAAAAGTTCTGAGTGATCGCCTGGTGCTGCCCGCCGGAACCTTCTACAGGGATATCGATATTCCAGACCGGAGGACGAGAGAAAGACTGCCGGGTTGTGCGCTGGAACTCGCGCGTGCCCACCTCATTGCGCACAAAGGTGATCTTGCCGCCCTCCAACACCAGCTTGCCGCGGTCGCCCGCGATTTCCAGGCGATTGCTGCCCGGGGCCTCGCCGGTGGTCGTCACGAAAATCCCCGTGGCGCCGTTGGGATATTCGAGATAGGCCGTGACTTCGTCCTCGACCTCGATATCGTGGTACTTGCCGAAGGAGCAGAAAGCGCGCACACGGGCGGGCATGCCGCCGATCCACTGCAGCAGGTCCAGGTTATGCGGGCACTGGTTGGTCAGAACGCCGCCGCCCTCGCCCTTCCAGGTGGCACGCCAGCCGCCAGAGGCATAGTAAGCGTCGGGGCGGAACCAGTCGGTGATGATCCAACTGATGCGCTGCACGGCGCCCAACTCACCGGTCTCCACCAGTTTCTTGATCCGTTGATAGTGCGGGTCGGTGCGCTGGTTGAACATGGCGGCAAAAACCTGCTTGGGGTTGGTATGCGCCGCGATCAGCCGCTCGCAGTCGGCCTTGTGCACCGAAATGGGCTTTTCGGTCAGCACGTGCAGCCCCTGCTGCAGAGCGTCAACGCCAATGGTGGTATGGAAATAGTGGGGCGTGGCGATAATAACCGCATCCACCAGGCCCGAGCGAATCAGCTCGCGGCTGTCGGTAAAGGTGGGAAGATCGGAGAAAGGTTGGAGCTTGGCCGGGTCGATATCGCACACTGCGGCCAACTGCGCTCGCTTGATCTTGCCCTCGCGCAAATAGTTGGCGTGGAACGAGCCCATCCCGCCAACGCCGATAATGCCGAGACGTACCTGGTTCATGGCTTTCTCCTTCCGATTCAGGCGTTATGCGCAATGAGATATGGCCGGCTGACCTGGAATGGGTTCTATTTCAGGTAAATCGGGTTCGTCAAAGCCAGCATCGCGCCATCGGCAGCGCGCAGCTCGGCGAGCGCCCAGCGCGCGCCGTCTGGGCATGACGGCGAGAAGACCTCCTCGCTTGCGCTCCATTCAGCCGCCGGCTCACCCTCCACGACCCAACGGACGCGAGCCCCCGCCGGCGCCTCGGGGGTGCGCAACGTGAGTTGCCGCACCTCTTGCGCCGCCACCACATCGCCCATGATCGCTATCTCCCCGTTGCTCAGCGCCGCTTCCAGGTAGACCCTTGGCCCGGTGCTGAGCATCACGTGCCCGGCCCGCACCCCCGACAGGATAGCCGGCGCCGAAAGCTCCGTCGCATAAACGACGTTAAAGGCGGGGCAGCGCGCATACTGCTCGGGGCCGTGGGTATCGGTGCCGGCCGTGGCGGGCAGGCGGTGCCCCCGCGAGAGCCACTCGTAATAGATGTGCAGCGTATTGGGGCTGTTGGTGCCGACCTCGAACCACGGGCCGTTCCAGACCTCCATGGCGTTCACGATGCCGGGCATCTGGTCCGTGTAGAGCCAGGCGCAGCCGGTGCAGGCCGGGTCGCCCAGGGCCGCCAGGTGCGCCAGCACCGAAAGGCCGCCCGCGGCATGGATCTCTTCCAGGGCCTGCCCCATCGTGCGCCGGCGGCTGCCGGTGCGCCAATCGAACCAGCGCGTGGTGCCCAGAGCCAGGGCGTGGCCATAGTAGGTCGTCAACTCCATGCCGGGTATCACCAACAGGTCCCGGTAGCCCTGGAGCATGGGATCGTAGAGCGCGGTTACGGTGTTGTGGTCGGTAAGGGCGACAAAATCAAGACCGTAGGCGCGCGCCGTCTGCAGGAGTGAGGCGACCGTATCCTTGCCGTCGGAATGCCGGGTGTGGGTATGCAGGTCGCCGCGAAACCAGCCCGGCCCCCGGCGTAGGGGAGGCTGCCAGGGGAAAGAGGGCAACCGGGCAGGCTCTACAGCGCCCGAGCCCTCTGCCAGACGTATCTCGGCGCGGTAGTTGAGCGGCGCCCCGGGCAACACCAGGTGCGTCTGCACCTCCAGCACCCAGCGCCCGGGCAAAAGCGGCCCCGCAGAGAAACCCGGTGTGGCTGCGCAGGGGCCAATCTCCACCGTGTTGCGGTTGGAGCCATTGTGCATATTCCCCCGGAATCCGGCCGGGTCATAGAGGCCGAGGGAAAGCAGGTTGCCGATGCCCTGTGGGAACTCAACATGGAGCGGGTCGTACATAAAGTCGATCCGCAGTTCAGCCATGCCGGGCGGCACATCGAAAGGCAGGGCGATGTAGCGCTTGCAGTCGGCAGGGGAGAGGGTATCCTCGAAAAGAAAAGTGGGTGCACCGTCAGCGGTCAGGGTCATGGGCCATCCTCACACACAGAATAGGCAGACTATACGCCCAGCCCGGCTTTGCTGCAAATTGCACCAGCAGTAGATCGATGCCACATTGGCCGATACCTCATTGGCAACGGCCCCGCCCTGTGATGGGCCACACCTCTTCCACCAAGCCCCCACGCACGGCATAGAAAACGTCATGCAGATTCACGGTGGTGCAGCAGTGGCTGGGTAGGATTTGCAGCTTATCGCCTGGGCGCAGGGCACAGGCGGCCGGGTCGGCCAGGGCGATCTTGCCGTGCTCCTCGGAGAGGGGCTTGAGCGCCGCGCCAGGGATGCCCAACACCTCGGGCAGGCCGAACTCGGTGCTCAGGGCCTTGAGCCCGGCATCGGTGATCAGCAGGCCCGGCTGGGTGCGGCTGATGACCATAGTCAACAGGGTCAGCGCAGGACGGAACTCGGGCCGCACCTGGCGGTAGCGCGCATCGACGAAAATGTAAGAGCCGGCCTGCACTTCGGTCATACCGGGGTAAGAGCCGGTCACATCATAGGTGCCGGTGCCGCCGCCACTGACCGTCTCTACGGGGAGCCCGTACCGCTCCAGGAGCGATTTGGTTTCGAGCAAGGGAGCCAGGGCCTGCTCGACCCTGGTGCGTCGCTCCTCCGGGTCCAGCGTGAATACCAGGTGCCCCTCATAGCCCATAATGCCGGCCAGGTGCAAGCCCCGGCAGCCGGCCACTTGCTGCGCCAGGGTCAGGGCGGCCTGGCCGGGCTGCACGCCGCAACGGCCCATGCCGATATCGACCTCCACCAACACGCTCAGAGTCACCTGCGCCGCCCGAGCGGCCCGGTCGAGCTCGGCGATATTGGCTGCATCATCCACGGCCACTGTGAGCCGCGCCCGCCCGGCCAGCGCTATCAGCCGCGCGATCTTGATCGGCCCCACCACCTGGTTGGCGATCAGGATATCATCGATCCCGTCCGCTGCCAGAGCCTCGGCCTCCCCCACTTTGGCACAGGTAACCCCCCGGGCACCTGCAGCCAGCTGCCGGTGCGCAATCGCGGGGCACTTGTGCGTCTTGGTGTGCGGGCGCAGGTGTGAGGGCCGCCCAGCGAAAAAGCGCGCCATCAGCGCCAGGTTGTGCTCAAAAGCATCCAGGTCCACCAACAGGGCAGGGGTATCCAGCTCTTCCACCCGCCGACCCACAACCGCTTGCGGATCCCGCATTAACATAAGCACCATCCTTCTTGTCGCCACGCTGCACGGAATAGAGACAGTATACTCTCTCCTCACCTCTGCACCCAAAGCTCTTTTTCAAAGATTGGTGATTATCCTTCTTCATGTTATAATGCCCCACATCAGGTTTCTCGGTGTTCCGGACCATGCCTACAAGGGGAGCTTGCCCATGTCTATAAAAGCCTCCAGGCCGCTGCTGTGCGTGCTAGCCGGCCTCCTGGCCATAGGTGCGATCTACCTCGCCTGGCCCCATTCGTTCCATGGTCGCGTTGTCGACGCCGAGACGGGCCAGGCACTACCGGACGTGCCTGTCGCGGTGGGCGCGCAGAAGGTGAAAACCGATGCGCAGGGCAATTTTGTCCTGCAGGGTATCCGTGGTTGGCCGAACCTGAGCGCGGCAGCACCCGGATACACGCTGACAACAGGATCCCTCCTGGCAGGCGGGTTGCTCGGTGAGTCGGGAGCCACGATCACCCTCAAACTGGAGCCGATCACGGTACGCGGCACCGTCACCGATTTGGAAACTCACAAGCCTCTGGCGCAGGCCACGGTCAAGGCGGGCGGTCTGGAGGCGCAGACCGACGCCCAAGGTCACTATATGATCAAGCGGGTGCCGGAAGGAATCACCATCACCGCCAGGGCGCCCTACCATGCCGAGGCGGCGCCGGTCGCTTTCAAGGGCCAGTCGATCGTCGATTTCGCGTTGGCTATGGGGCCGACCGTGGTTGTGGTACACAATCAGTATACCAACCAGCCCCTCGCCGGCGCCACGGTCACTGCCGGCGGGCAGACGCAGCAGACCGACGCGCAGGGGCAAGCCAGCTTCGACAAGCTGCCGCCGCAGACGGAAGTCAAGGCCACACTCAAGGATTACGCCGAGGCCAGCGCCAAGGCTGACCCCGGTACCACAACAACCCTGAACCTGCGCCCCAACACCCTGCGTGGCACTGTGTCTTCAGCCAGCGGCAAGCCCCTGGCCAAGGCCCTGGTGTTGGCGCAGGCTCAGGGCCAGGACCCGCAACTCACCTACACCAATGATAAGGGTGAGTATGAGCTGCAGAATGTGCCCGCCAATGCGACGCTGATTGTGCGCATGGCCGGCTACAGCCGTGTGGAGCGCCAGCTCGGCCAGGAAACGGGGCTCGACTTTAAGCTCGAGCCATTCGTCAGTAAGGGCATCTACCTCTCCAGTGGCGTGCTCGTGAAGGGCCAGGAACCATTGCTGCAGCAGGACCTGGACCTGGTCGACAAGACGGAGCTGAACACGGTGGTCATTGAAGTCAAGACCGACGACGGCTACCTGACCTTCCAGCCCAAGCTTCAACTGGCGCGGGACCTTGGCGCGGCGATGGATAATGTGGTGGATCTGCGCCAGGTGCTTCAGGAATGCAAGCAGCGCCATATTTACACCATCGCCCGTATGGTCATGTTCAAGGATAATATCTTGGGCAGGGCGCACCCAGAGTGGGCGGTGAAGAAGAACGACGGTGGGCTCTGGCTCGATTCCATCGGCACCGCATGGATGGATCCCTTCCAGAAACCCGTCTGGGACTATAACGTCGCCCTGATCAATGAAGTCGCCGATATGGGGTTCGATGAGATCCAGCTCGACTATATCCGCTTCCCCTCCGACGGCGATATCATGGACACCAACTATATCAAGGAATGCACGCGTCAGAACCGCGTGCAGGCCGTGGTGGATTTCGTCAAATATGTGCGCCAGGACCTGGACAAGAAGGGCATCTTCTTCTCCGTGGATCTCTTTGGGCTGACGACCTCAGTGGACCTGAGCTTGAAGTTCGGCGACCTGGGCATCGGGCAGCAGTTGGCCGACGTGGCCCCTTATGTCGACTATATCTCGCCCATGCTCTATCCGTCGGTCTACATCCCCGGCAATCTGGGTCTGAGCGACCCCCAAAATAGCCCCTATGACTTGGTCAAGATTAGCGTGACAGATGGGATTCAGCGCGCAGCCCCCACACTCCTGAGGCCCTGGCTGCAATACAACTCTTCTGGTGGCGTGCCCTACGGGCCGCCCCAGTTCCGCCTGGAAAAGCAGGCGGCCGAGGATGCGGGCGCGACCGGGTGGCTCTTCTGGAATGTCTGGGGTTCGTACGACCAGGAGAGTTTCGACCCGCAGTAAACAGTGCAGGTTTACAGCGTGCACGTCAGCGCGCTGTGTCTTACCATGCAGATTCCGCTCTCAAGCAATGCAGCGCATTGATGCGCACGCTATAAACCCATGTTGAGGTGCTGACGTTGAGCGATCGTGTGACCCGCCGGGAGGCGGTACGATCGTGGTTGGATTATGAACTTTTATCAGAAGGCGGTGGCATACGCCTGCGCTGCTCACTGGCCAGTGGAGAGGATGCCGAAGCTCGCCTGGCCTTTCCCCTGCCTGGGGTGATGCGTTTCCAGATTGCTCCGGGGTTGCTGGCGGCGCGGCCCACAGAGGATCTGGCGCCCTTGCCCGCACCATCTGTGGCGATCGATGTGCACGCAACGGACCAAGGGCTTATCATCGCGGCCCCGCCACTCTTGGCGTGCCTCCAGGCCGCGGGCGAGCCCTGGCGCCTGCACGTGCTCGATGCCCACGGCGCTCCGATCTTTGCCGAAGAAGCCAGCGGGGGGCCGCCTCTATCGTGGGAACAGCATGAAGATGGCAGCCTGAGCGCCAGCCTCTCCTTCGCCCTCAGCCCCGATGAGGCCCTCTTTGGCCTGGGTGCTCAGTCTGGCTCACTGAACCACCGCGGACGCACGATCCGCTGCCAGATTTCACCAGACGGCGGAAACGCCGACCCCGAAACCTCGGCCATCCCCTTCCTCTGGAGCACCTGCGGCTATGGCCTCTTTGTACATACTCCCGCCGATGTCCTCTTTCACCTGGGCAGCCGCTCTCCGGCCGCCTGCAGCGCGACCATCGATGACGGGCAGTTGGACTATTTTCTGATCTATGGCCCTGGCCCCCGCGAGATCCTGTGCCGCTATGCCCAGGTAACGGGTTTTGCCCCCCCGCTACCTCGGGCGGCCTTTGGCATCTGGATCACCCGGCCGGCCAGCCTCGGCACCGCCGCAATCGAGGAAGACTGCGTGACCCTGCGCGCACGCCACATTCCCTGCGATGGTGTGCATATTGCCCCGCCTGAGCCAGGGGGTGAGCCTGCGGCAACGCTCATCCGGCCGGAACCCCTGGCCAGTGAGCTGGAGCAGATCGAATTCCGGCTGGGGCTCACTGTGCGCCCATCCGTCACCCAGCACACACGCGCGTTCAAAGAGGCTGCCCGGAAAGGCTACCTGGTGCGCGGACGCAACGCACGGCCCCTGCTCCGTCCGGGTCCGGAAGGTCCCGAGGCCCTGGTAGACTTGACACTGCCGGTTGCGCGTGCCTGGTGGCAGGCTCAGCTGCGCGAGGCGCTGCCGCTTCGAGCCAGTGCCTTTCTGGCTGGCGAGGGGAATGCACCCGAGGAGGGCCTCTACCATGACGGCACACCGGGCCCCTGGATGCACAACCGTTACCCCCAGCTTTGCCAGGAGGCCGTACAAGAAGTGCTCCGCGCGGCAGCCGGTGAGGAGACCCCTTTGCTATGGGCCCAGACGGCCTGGGCCGGCAGCCAACGCCTGGCAGTGTACCGCGCCCCCAGGGCGATGCCCGGCCCGGCCTACCTGATGGCGCAGTTGCGCGCCGCCCTCAGCTTGAGCCTATCGGGCATGCCCTTTTGGTCGCCTGCCTTTGCGCTGCGCCAGCCGGGGCAGGATGCAGCCCTCTATGTCCGCGCCTGCCAGCTCGCTTTCCTGGCCCCGCTGGCCCGCTGGGACGGCTCTCTGGCCGGCATCAGGCACGACGCAGAGGCCATCATCCGCGCTTACGCCCGTCTGCGCAACCAATTGGCGCCCTATATCTGTGCCGCGGCCGCAAGTTCGGCGCACGATGGCCTGCCCCTGGCGCGCCCGCTGGTCGTCGATTACCCGGATGACCGGAACACCTGGTGGCTCGACCGCCAGTACCTGCTGGGGCCGCACTTGTTGATCGCCGCCGCCTGGGAGGCCGAAGCCGAGCTGCCGATCTACCTGCCTGACGGTACCTGGATCGACTATTGGACCGATCAGGTGCACCGCGGCCCCACCTGGTATCGCTACCCCGTCACCCTCGAGCGCCTGCCCATCCTGGTCCGAGCGGGCGCCATCATCCCGACCCAGCCCGCCGCACACACCGTGAGCCCACGGACGGAGGTGGCCATCACCTTCCACATCTACCCGCAGCGAAGCGGCGAGATGACCCTTTACGACGAGGACGGCGCCGCTCTGCAGGCCCTTTTGCAGGTGAGCGGCGATGAGTTTGAGTTGCTGGTGCCCCCCCTCGGCTCCGATTGTGAGATCATCCTTCATGCCGTGCCCGCTCCCCTGGCCGTCACCCTGGATGGCCAGCCCCTGGCCTGCACCTGGAAAGCGGGGCAGGCTGCCATGACTCTCGGTCGCGGCAGGCGCCTGCATTACCAGGCACGGGAATCGCTCTCTGGCGGCTATCGCATCTGATGACGCGCACCCCCCGCCCATCTCCCAATCCCCGTCGATTGCCAGTTTCAAGGGCACAAAATGCGATTCGGGTTGACGGCGCAATGGCAGTAAGGTTATACTCTGGACCGTGCGCAAGACTCGACATTGCATAACCCGCCGTAGAATGACGCCGCTTGCCCACACCCCCGGGTGATCGGGCAAGGCTGAAGCTTGAGATCAGTTTGCGCACAGGGCACAGCTCTACGTCCACCCGCTCGTAACTGAGCTGAAACTTGCTGGCAGAAACAGAGTATGGCCCGGCTAGAGCTTGCAGAACATCCTGTGGCTCATGTCAGCAGGCAGATAATGAGAACCCTGAGCCCAAAGTGAAACCAGTTGACACGGGGAGCCATTGCGTGTAAACTATGGACTATCCGAAACGTACAACTCAGGAGGATTGAATGGAAGTTGAAGTTGTCAGCAAGACCGAGCTCGCGCGTCGGACGCGAGAGGTCATCGATAGGGTTCGTCACGGGGGCCGGCATGTAGTAGTCGAGAACTATGGCTCTCCCGAGGTGGCGATTATTGACATTGAAGAGTACCGACATTTAATGTCACTGCAGCAGAAGGAACTTGACGCAGAACGTCGCCGCCAGGAAGAGAGCCTGATTGACCGGTTGACGGCTACCCGGAGGCTCACGCGGCAGGAAGCCGCTGAGGTGATCGCTCACGCCCGTGAGGAAGTGCAACGCCTCCTGGCTGAGGGAGTGGAGTCAGGCAATGGCGAGAAGCAACAAGTGCGCGAAGTCGCCGGCATGACTGCCGGCGGCCGCAACGCCTAGTCCTTTCGCCAGGGCCACACCCCCCAACGTTGCCCGAGCAGTTTCTCCGATAAGGCAAACCGCTCTGAAGCAGGTATGCCAGAGGCGGCTCTCGAATCCGATTGCGAGACGGCCCAAAGAAACAGAAAGCGCCAGGAAGCTCTCCTGGCGCTTTCTCATACCGGCAAGACAGGGGATCAGGGCCGGGCTGTTGCGCTACCGATGGCCCGGCCCTGATCTCAATTGGAAACCGACATTGACATAAGGCTGACCGATTTGCATTGCCTGGACCTTGATGGTATAATTCCCTGACCATGGTCAAGGTGGAAACGTGCGGTCCGTGACTCTCAGCGCAGGGCAATTTGACAAATAGCCCCGCCTGGAGTAAACTAAAACCGTAATCGAGCCGGGGTGGCGGAATTGGCAGACGCGCTGCGTTCAGGGCGCAGTGGGAGTTCTCCCATAAGGGTTCAAATCCCTTCCTCGGCATCTGAAAAAGCCCTCACAAGCAAACTTGTGAGGGCTTTTTTATTTTTCTGCGGGCAGGCTGAGTGTTACCCGCGTGTAAACCCCTGGGAGGCTGGCCACAGCCAGCGATCCTCCGATCACCGACATCATCGTGCTGTGCAGAGCCAATCCCTGGCCGCTCCCGCCCGCAGCGGCGCCGGGCGCCCCCAGGCCCACGCCGTTGTCCTCAATGAGGATCTGGAGGCCCTCCTGCCACGTCAGGGCCAGGTGCAGGCGCAGTGGACGCGAGATATCTTCGCCGCGCCCATACCGCGCCGCATTGCGCGTGGCCTCGCGCGCGGCATAATAGAGCACCTCAGCCGTCCGCGCGGGCAACTCTTGCGCGGCGCACTCTGCTTGGGGGTCCGCTTCCCACACCACATCATCAAAGCTGCGCCCCCGCTCGGCTTCCAGCGCCTGCCGCAGGGCGCCTGCCAGTCCCAGCTCGGCCAGGGCCGGCGCAGGAGGAGCAGGCATGGCGCGCAGCAGATCCGCGACACGTCCATGCAGCTCGGCCAACGCCGTTACCACCTCTGAAGCTCCCATCGAGGCGCTCAGTTCCAGGATGGCTGTGTGCAGTTGCGGCAAGATATCGTCGTGCAACACGCGCCGGGTGCGCCGGTCGGCCACTTCGCTCTCGGCCAGGCCCCGGCGCTGCAGCGCCATCAGGCGACGCGCCATCTCGGTCGAGGCCAGCACGTCGAGCAGGCGCTCAGCTGCTGCGCGGGCCACCTCGATCTCTTCCTGCGTGTAGAGCCCTCCGTCGCGCCGGGGGCCCAGCAGCAGAGCGCCGATCAGCCCGCGCTCACTCCACAGGGGCGCCGCCCACAGCGCCCCGCCCGCCCGCTCCGGCTCCAGGGGCAGGCAGATCTCCCCCGGCGCCGTGAGGCCGGCAGCGAGCGCACTCAACACCGCCCCCGGGAGCGGCTTGCCCTCCGGGTAACTCAAGCCCGCCTCCACCAAAGAGGCCAACGGCCCCAGCGCTGCCAGGTAGGCCGTCTGCGCCCCCAACACATCGCTACAGAGGGCCTGGAAGGAATCGGCCACATCCACCTGGCCCGCTTGCGCGAGACGCTCGTAGAGGTGCTGGCTGGAGACAAAGGGGCGCAGGTGCGCCATGGCGCGCTGGCGCTCACGATAGGCCTGGCGGTTCAGCAGGGCATAGGCAAGCACCACCAACAAGGTGGCCAGCAGCAGGCCATAGACCGGGGGCGCCTGCAGCGTGAGAATGCCAGCGACCACGGCGGCATAGGCGGCCGCCAGCACGATGATGCTGCGCCATTGCCGGCGCAGACCCCCGCGAGGCAACGCGCGGCCGGTGAAAATCTCATAGGAGACGATCGCCTGCCCCAACAGGAGGATAGATGCGCCGATGAGGCTATCGATGGCCAGGTCAAACCCGGCGACGGCGCGGGCCATCTCCAGGTAGGCGCCCGTGGTCACGCGCTGGCGAGCGTTGGCCATCACCCACACCAGCACCCAGGCCACCAAACCGCTCACCAACAAAAGCCCCAGGGATGTGGCCACCAGCCAGGGCCGGGCTCGGCGTCGGGCCTCGTCGCCCAGAGCGTGGCCGGGAGGCGCCGGGCGTGCCAGCACGTCGAGAGAGAGGGCGATGCAGAGCATGATGTAGAGGGGGTAATCGAGCCCCAGCAACGGCACACCAAGGATGGTCGGCGTATCAGCCATCTCCAGCAGGGCTACCTGGGTGTAGGTGGGGAAGGGGTTGGCGAAAAGCAGCAACCCTATCAGCCCCAACGCCAGGAGCATCGAAATAACAAGCCAGGGGCGGTGCCGCCGGCTCAGGGGGCCGCGTGGGCCATCCCAGTAGCCACCATACCAGAGGATGATAGCGTACCAGGTAAAGGGCAGGGCCACCACCAGCACCCACCCCACCCGCCACCAGAAGGTCATGCTCGCCCCCACAGAGGTCAGGCCCTGGGCGAAGATGGCGGCATGGGCAAAGAGGAACCCGGCCGCGAGCAGCAGCCCGCCGCCGGGCAGCACGATGCTCCAGGAGCGGCGCTCGGCATTGAGGAGGACCGTAAAGCCCAGCCAGAGCACCAACACGGTGTTGAAAAAGGAGACGGCCAGGATGGCCCAGTCGAGCGCCGGCCAGCCGATCACACATCCTCCCAGGGGGTCCACTGCCCGCGCTCATCCAGCACCCGCGCCACCCCCGTTGCATCCCAGGAGATCAGGCGCCCGGAACGAGCAATCAGGGCAGCCCGCAAACGCGCCACCTTTTCGTCGGTCGCCGTCTCATCCAGGCCCCAGGCCGCGTAGATCTGGCCGTTGATGCGGCTGATGGCGCGCTTGTCGCGCAGGCCCAGGCGAGCGGCGATCTGCTCGTTGCTCAAGCCCTGTGCCAGCAGCCGCGCCACCATCTGCTCCGCTGGCTCGAGGAGGGCCATGGGCGCCTGCTCATCCTTGCGCCGCACCTCCTGCACACGTACCTCGATCTCCGGGTCGATAAAGCTGCGCCCGGCCAGCGCATCGCGCAGCAGGGGCACGATCATCTGCGGCAGCAGATAGTTGGATTTGCGCACATAAGCATAGTGGCTCAGGATGCCCGACTGGCGGAAATCGCGATAGTAGGCATCATCATCCTGAATAGAGTAAAACACGACCGGCAGGCGCGGGAACTCACGCCGGATGGCCGTCGCCGCCTGGATGCCGTTCATGACGCCCGCCAGTTGCACATCCATGAGGATGGCCTGGGGCGGCTCGCGCAGGGCGCATTCCAGCGCCTCTTCGCCGCTGGCGCAAGATTGGGCCACGCGCACCTCGCGCGTTGCCTCCAGCCCCGCCGTCAGCGCCGCACACAGCCGGCTATTGTCTTCGACGAGCATCAGTGTAATCATGGCCATCCATCTTTAGCAATGCATGGGGCGGGCCCCTGATAGGGCCGGGCGTTTTGCTGCGCCGCTACCCGGCTCAGGCCAGGGGTTGGGGGTGGATTTGGCTGC
>DAOTVS010000314.1:0-10149 GCA_034436375.1 Anaerolineae bacterium
CACGCCACCCTGCAGGGTGGCGTGCGGCGCCATCCAGACCCCCACCCCCCAAGAGGCCTATGCCGGGTTGGCGCGGAGCATGAGAGCCGGCATAGGCCTCTTATCTGCCTTGGAGCCGGCGCCGAAATGGAGTAAGATGGCGCACTAACCACAGCGGGAGGCGGTATGAGCGGTTGGGCGGGCTTGCGCGCGCTGATCTTTGACCTCGACGGCACCCTCTACGATAGCCCGGGCTTGCTGCAGGAAGGCCCACGGCTGGCAGTGGCGCTGATTTCCGAGCGTCTGGGGTTGAGCCTGGAAGCGGCGGAGCA
This sequence comes from Anaerolineae bacterium, assembly GCA_034436375.1. Taxonomy (GTDB): domain Bacteria; phylum Chloroflexota; class Anaerolineae; order SpSt-313; family SpSt-313; genus DAOTVS01. The sequence continues at coordinate 312 of DAOTVS010000314.1, forward strand.
GCGCTTCTGTGAGGAGCGGGAGCGCATCGAAGGCAAAAGAGGCAGCCGCCCATCGAGCACCGAGGTGATGCTTAGCCTGACGGGGGTCAGCCTCGAAGAGTGGGCGGCCTATATGTCGGCCCGGGTGGACCCGGCCCGCTTCATCCGGCCGGAGGATTACGGCTGGTTGCGTGACCTGCTAGCCGCGCTGCACCGCCGCTACCGCCTGGGGATCGTCTCCAACAACAACCGCGTGCTGGCGGAGCGCATCCTCAATGTGCTGGGCATTCTGGACTGTTTCGATGCTATCCTGACCATCAGCGAAAGCCGGCGCGTCAAGCCCGATCCGACCCTCTACACCGATATGGCTGCCATGCTGGGCGTGCCCCCGGAGCAGTGCCTCTCCATCGGCGACCGGCTCGCCATCGATATCACCCCGGCGGAGCAGGCCGGCATGCGCGGCGCGCTCGTCCGCGGGCCGGAGGATCTGCGCGCGTTGGGCGCCACGCTGCTCGCGGCGGCAGGGGAGTGCAACGAATGCCCCTCTCGTTCAGTGTCGTAGTGACGGCTTCAGCAGCAGCCCCTGCACCGCCAGCGCGCCCAGGGGGTAACACGCCCAGTGCGTAATTGTAGATCCCCGTGCCCAGCCGCGAAGCGAGGAGCGTGTTTACATAGGCCACAGCGCCCAAGCCAAAGAGTGAGGCGCCCCACACGGGGAACGATGCTACCCACATGGCCGCCTCGCGCTCCCAAGCCGAGCGTGCCAGGAGCGCGATGAGGGCACCGCTCGCTGTCAGCAGGAAGGCCCCGATCAGCGACAGGGGGCTCAACTGGACCAGCTTGGAGGTGATGGTGGCCTGCCCCAGGCGCGCCCAGGCGTAGAGCCCGACCAGGGCGCTGAACCCAAGCCCGGCCAGGGTCGCCGGCAGGAGCAGGCGGATAGGCGCCCGGCGTTGCCAGAGCACAAGGCCGGCGGCCAGCGCGGCGAGGATACCCGCCGGCAGCGCGATCTCGTACGCCACGATGAGGGTGTGATCCAGCGAAGCTGTCAGCAGATCGGCGCCGATGCGCAGGAGCGGGGGGCGGCGGTACAGGCGGATGATCATCTCCCCACCCGTCTGCTGCACGAGCAGGTAGCGGTCGCCGCCGGTGTCGGCCATCTGCAGGCGGGCGTTGTAAAAGGGCGCGTGCTCCCAGGCCCCTACACCCGCCGCTTCCACGTAGCTGTAGGCCGCCCCGCCTGCGATGCGCACGGGCAAAACGCCCGCCGGTGCGCCCTCCAGGGTCAGCGTGCGCACGCCGCCCTCTTCGCGGTCGCTGCCTACCTGGTAGGGGGGCTCCGCCTGCAGCGCGATGCGCGGGTCGCCCAGCAGCCAATAGTAGGGGAAGCCGGCAAAGCCCTGCAGGGTGAAGCGCCTCAAGGCGAACCCTCCCCGGGCAGAGGAATCCCAACACTGCCCCAGGTTCGAGTCTACCACAATACCCTCAATCCCCGCAACAGGAGTATAATGGACCCTTCTATGCCGCCGTAGAGACGGCCCGGTGGGCCGTGTGCCGCCTTGGTTCCGGCAGGCATGCCGAAGGAACTGCAACGGGGTGCATCGATGACAACGCGCTTGTTCCTTGCCCCGGCAGGCGCCGGGAAAACTTCCTTCTGTCTCGATCGTGTGCGCGCCTTGAGCCGCGAGCGGCCGCTGGCGCCCATCTGGGTCTGCCTGCCGAACCGCGAGCAGGTCGAGGCCTTCCGCCGGCGCCTGGCCGCGGCGGGCGGCGCCCTGGGCGTGCAGGTCGGCACTTTCTATAACCTCTACCAGGAGACTCTCCTGGCCGCCAGCCTGCTGGAGAGCCCTGGCCGCCCGCTATTGGAGCTGGATGACCCTCTGCAGCACCGCCTGCTGCGCAGCGTGATCGATCGGGCGGCTGCGGAAGGGACACTGCAGCACTATCTCCCCCTGCAGGAAAAGCCTGGCTTTGTCGGCGCGCTGCGTGGGCTGATCATGGAGCTCAAGCAGGCGCGGGTGGAGCCCGGAGCGCTGCAGGCAGCGGTCGCCGGCTGCGGGCCGCGCCTGGAGGAGTTGGCTGCACTCTATGCCCTCTATCAGCGTCGCCTGTGGCAAGAGCATTGGATGGATCCCGAGGGGCTCGGCTGGCTGGCGACGCAGGCCCTGGCGCACTCGCCCCGCCTGCTGGCGGGTTGGGCCTTTGTGGCGGTAGACGGCTTTGACCAGCTTAACGGCAACCAGGTGGCTTTCCTGGGGCGGCTCTCTGCGCAGGTGGGCGAGTTGTGGATCACCCTGACCGGCGACCCCGGCTCCGCAAGGGTGCGCCTGGCTCAACGCCGCTTTGACCCGCCCCGCCGCCGGCTGGAGCAGGCGTTGGGCGTGCAGGCCGAGCCCTTGCCGCGGCCTTTGCGCGCCCAGGCGCTGGCTCACCTGGAGGCGCATCTCTTCGAGCCCTCAGCCCCTGTATTGGCTCCCGAGGGCGCCGTCAGTGGCCTGGAGGCGCCGAACCGGGCGTCGGAAGTACGGGCCGCCCTGCGCCAGGTCAAAGCCTGGCTGGTGCGGGAGGGGCTGCCGCCGCACGAGGTGGCCGTGTTGGCCCGTGACCCCGATGCCTATGCCCCCTTCCTGGTGGAGACCGCGCAGGAGTTCGGCCTGCCCCTCTGCCTGCAAATCCAGGCGCCGCTGGGCGGCAACCCGGCCGTGGCCGTGATTTTGCAGCTCCTCTCCCTGTTGCGCCGCGACCGCGCCAGCGCTTCCGTGGTCGACGGCCGCCTGCCCGTGCGGCCTCTGCTGGAGGTGCTGCGCAGCCCCTACCTTGATTGGCAGGCTTGCCCGGCGGAGGACGAGCCGCTGGGGCTCTCGCCGGAGGATGTGGACCTCCTCGAGGCGGCAGCCCGGGCCGGGCGGGTGGTGGCTGGGCTGGATCAGTGGCGTGAAGCGCTGGCTGCGCGTGCGGCGGGGACGCCGGCCAGCGAGGGCGAGGATGGAGAGGCGGCGGGGGACGAGCCGGACTCGGAAACCTGGGGGCGGCTGCGCGCGCGCTTTGAGCGACTGGTGCGGCTCCTCACGCCGCCTGCTGAGGGCTCTATGGCCGATTTCACCCGCTTTGTGGAGGGCCTGATCGGCGAGGACCCCGGCGACGACGGCGAGCTACGCAGTGAGGCCCACGCCGGCCTGCGCGTGCCGCAGTGCGTGCGGCTTGGCCCCAGCCTGCTGCGCGAGCGCGACCTCAATGCCCTGCGCGCCCTGAAAGAGGCGCTGCGGGGGCTGGTGTATGCGGAGCAGCTCCTGGGCCCAGGCGAGGCGGCTGCCGAGGGAGCCCTCCATGGGCTCCCCTCTTTCGAGCGCTTTCTCGACGAGCTGACCGGGGTCGTGGCCGCGAGCCGTTACGACCTGGGCGCCGGACACGCCAAGGGGGTGTGGGTCTCCTCCGTACACGAGGCGCGCGGGCTCTCCTTCCGCGCGGTGGTGCTCCTCGGCCTGAGCGAGGGTGAGTTCCCCCGCCCGCCGGCTGTAGATCCCCTGCTGCGCCCGACCGACCGGCAGTGGCTCGCCCGGCGCGGCCTGCCCATCGAGCCCCTGCCGACAGGCGAAGAGTTTACCCTCTTCTACGAGGCGGTCACGCGCGCCCGGGAGCGGCTGCTGCTCTGCCGCCCCTACCTGGGCGACGATGGCCAGCCCTGGGACCCTTCCCCCTTCTGGGACGAGGCGCTGCGCCTTTTGGGCCGCCAGGCGGCAAAGGACAAGCGGCCGGCGTGGTGCGTGCGTGTAACCTCGGCGGAGGCGCTGCCGGTGGAGTGGGCTGCCTCATGGGCTGAAGCGCTGGGGAGCCTGAGCCAATGGGTGCGCGCCTATGGGGCGCCACAGATTGCTGCCAGGGCGTTGGCGGGCGAGCCGGAGGCCATGGACCTCTTTGCGGCGGTGCAGCGGGGCGCCGAGGCGCTGGCGGCGCGCCTGCAGCCAGCGCCGGAAGGGCCGTTCGAGGGCGACTGCAGCACACTGCAGGAGATGCTGGCCCATCGCTATGGCCCGGCAGAGCCCTGGAGCGCCAGCCGCCTGGAGTCGTTCCTGACCTGCCCCTTTGGCTTTTTCCTGAGCCAGGCCCTGCACCTGGAGGCGCCCCCCGAGCCTGCAGTCGGCTTTGACGCCGCCCAGTTGGGCACCATGTGCCATGCTATCCTGGAGCAGGTTTGCCGCCAGTCGCCGGGCGGGACGCTGGCGGAGATGCTGGCTGCGCTACCGGCGGCGGCCGATGCAGTGCTCGCCGACGCACCAGGCGCCTATGGCTTTCGCGCCAGCCGGCACTGGGAGCACGAGAAGGAGCTCATTCGTGCGGATTTGGAGAATACCTTGCGTGCTCTGGCCGCCTGCAGTGAAGGCTGGCGGCCGGTCGCATTGGAGATGGAGTTTGGCCAGGGCTCTCCGTCGCCCGATGGGGAGCCTCGACCCGCGCAGCCCATCACCGACGGGGAAGGGAACGCCTTTCTTCTGCGCGGCGTGATTGACCGCATCGATACGAATGGGCGCGGCGAGCTGCGGGTGCTTGATTACAAGACCGGGGGCAGCATCGCTGCGCACGAGCTGCTGGATGGGCATCGGTTGCAGCTGGCGCTCTATGCTCAGGCGGCGCAGGGGCTGCTGGGCCAACCGGTCGTGAGTGGGTTCTATTGGCACATCCGCGCGGCCAGGCGCAGCAGCCTGACCCTGGAGGGATTTGATGGCGGGGCGGCGGGGGCCATGGCCATCGCCGCCCAGAGGGCGGGAGAGGCAATCCGGCGCGTGCGGCAGGGACGCTTCCCGCCTCAGCCCGAGCGGAGCACCTGCCCGGACTATTGCCCGGGGAGCGCATTCTGCTGGCGTTATCGCCCGCCACGGAATCATCACTAGAGGCCATATAGCGATGCAAAAGACGATCTTGTCGGACCTGGAACTCGCAGATCGGCAGCGTGAGGCTGCCTTTGCCGATAGTAGCGACATCGTCGTGTTGGCGGGCGCCGGCTGCGGCAAGACGACGACACTGGTGGCCCGTTATCTCTACCTCTTGCAGCAGGGCCTGGCGCCGGAGGAGATCGTGGCGATCACCTTCACAGAGCGAGCAGGTCAGGAGATGCGGGTGCGCATTCGCCGGCATCTGCGCGCGTACCTTTCTCAGGACCCGCCCGACCAGGCCCTCTGGCTGGAGCGCTATATTGCACTGGACGGCGCGCCCATCGGCACGATTCACGGCCTGTGCCGGCAACTCTTGGCGGCGCACTCGGCAGAGGCGGGCCTCGATCCCAATTTCGTCGTGCTTGATGACAGCCAGGCAGCCTCGCTGCAGGTGGAAGCGGTGGAGCGCGCGCTCGTGTGGGGGGAGGACCGGGCCGATACAGTGGCCTGCTTTACCCCTTTGGGCGGCCCCGACGGCCTGCGTCGGGTATTGGAGGCGCTCCTTTCGCGCCGGCTCGATGTGGAGCCGGCGCTGGAGGGGACGGTCAGCAGCGCAGAGGTAAGGGAGCGCTGGCGGCGGGCGCGGCTGGATTGGCTGCGCGCGGCGCTGGCAGGGCCGGAATGGGAAGCTTTGCTCGCTGAGTTGAGCGCCTGCGAGCCCCTGAGGCCAGGCGATGCTCTCGACCAGTGCCGGCTGCGCTCTCTTGCAGCGGTGCAAGCCGCGCGGGCGGCCGCGGCGGTGGATGATTGGGAAGGCGCACTGGCTACCCTGCGGGAGGGTGTGGGCAAGCCGGGCAACCTGGGCAGCAAGAGCAATTGGAGCGATGTGCGTGCAGTGCGCACCGCTCTGAGCGCCCTCTGTGACCTGTGCCGGCAGCGCATCCTGAACCTGACTGGCAAGGCCGATCTGGCTCTGGATGATGCACTGGCCGAAGTCTGGCCCGGGCTGGTGAGCCTCTTCAGGCAGGCCTGCCGCGATTATGAGGCCCTCAAGGCCCAGGAGCAGGCAGTGGATTTCGACGACCTGGAGGCCGGGGCCCTGCGCCTGCTGCAGACTCAACCCGAAGTAGCAGCCTATTGCCGCAGTCGGTTCAAGGCGGCGCTGGTGGATGAGTTCCAGGACACGAACGAGCGCCAACGGAGGCTCATCGAGGCCCTCTTGGGCGCTCCAGCCGGGCAGACGCAATGCCTCTTTGTCGTCGGCGATGGCAAACAGTCGATCTACCGCTTCCGGGGGGCAGATGTGACCGTTTTTCGCGAGGTGGAGCGCCAGATTCGTGCGGCTGGTGGGCGCCCGGTGAGCCTGGACCTGACCTACCGTACTCATGCGCCCCTGCTGGCGGTGCTGAATCGCCTGTTGGCGGCGGTACTCGGCACAAAGGATGATCCGGAGCGCCCGTTCCTGGTGCCCTTTGCAGGGCTCAGCACCCACCGCAGCGAGCCGCGACTGCCGGTGGAGAGGCCCTTTGTGGAGCTGCACCTGGCGCTGGGGCCGAACGCCGAGGCGGGCCGCCAGGAAGCTGCACGGGCGCTCGCCGCACGCCTGCGGGCGTTGCATAACGAGGGAGCCGGGGTGCCTTGGGGCGAGATGGCCTGCCTTTTCCGCGCATCCACCAACTATGGCGTGTATGAGGAGGCTTTCGATGCGGCCGGCATTCCCTACGTCACGGTGGCCGGGGCTGGCTTTTATGAGCGGCCGGAGGTGCGCGACCTGCTGAACGCCTTGGCGGCCCTGGCCAACCCGAGCGATGACCTGGCATTGGCTGGATTGTTGCGCTCGCCGGCCATTGGTCTCAGTGATGCCAGCCTCTACATCCTGCGCAGGGGCCAGCTATCGCACTCTGGCGGCGCCGGGCGGGAGCGCCCGCTGCAGCAAGCCCTGCACCAGCCTGAGGTCCTGGCCCTGCTCGAACCGGGGGAGCGGGCACGGGCCGGGCGCGCAGCCAGTCTCATTGCCGAGCTGCACCCGCAGATGGGGCGCCTGCCCGTGGCTGCCGTGCTCAAGGCCTTTCTCGACCGTACGGGCTATCGGGCGATTTTGCGCCTGTGTCCTCAGACGGAGCGAGCCGGCCGCAATGTCGACAAGCTCCTGGCCGACGCCCATCGCAGTGGCGCCGTGGGGGTGGGGGAGCTTTTGCAGTATGTGCAAAGCCTGAAGGACACTGGCGCCCGCGAAGGCGAGGCGCCGCCCGAAGCCGACGAGGCGGTGCAGTTGATGACTGTGCACAAAGCCAAAGGGCTGGAGTTCGGCGTGGTGGTCCTCGCCGATGCGGGACACGGCGGTGGGCGCGGCGCCGGCGACGTCTTGCTCGACCCGGAATGGGGCCTGCTGATCAGAGTGAGCTGCATCGAGGAGAGTGAGGTGCGCACAGGCCTGATGCATGGCCTGGCGGCCGCTCGCGATAGCGAGATGGACGACGCCGAGGAACGGCGCCTGCTCTACGTCGCGGCGACACGCGCCAAAGACAAGCTTCTGATCAGCGGTCATGTGCAGGCCGGCAAGGGCGGGCTGCGCTTTGCGGGCTGGTTGGACCGGTTGGCCGGCGCCCTGGGCGGGGAGGAAATGGCGGCGCTCGAGGCGCCCGCCCCGGGCAGCTGCACCCGTGCTACCCTGTGGGGGGGTGATGTGAGCTGCACCCTCTACGCGCCCGCGGAAGGGAAAAGCGCTGTGGAGGCGGCTGCTATGCGGGCGGCCTGCCCAGAGGCGCCGGAGCTCGCGCCCCCCGTGCTGGCGCACCCATTGCCCCTATCCGTGGCCGCCAAAGAAAGCGAAACTCCCGACCGGGTATGGTGGGTCGTGCCGCCCGTCCGCGGGCAGCTCCGGCCGCCAGCCTGGGTGGTCGGCAAGCTGGTGCATATCGGCCTGCGCCTGTGGCGCTTTCCTGGGGATCCCGGCCTTGCCTCCTTCCTGGAAGCAGCCGCGCGGCAGGCAGGGCTGACCGATGAGCAGCGCCTGCGCGCGGCGTTGAGGCGGGCCCGGGATCTGCTGCAACGCCTGGCTGAGAGCCCCCTTTACGCGGAATTGGATACTGCCGAGCGCTACCATGAAGTGCCCTACTCATTTGCCTCCGGCACTGCGCTGCAGGGGCGCATCGATCTCCTCTGCCGCCGGCCCGCCAGCGGCGACTGGTGGCTGCTCGATTTCAAGACCGATGAGCTGCATGGCGAGCCCGATCCTGCCAGGATGGACGTCTATCGCGCCCAGCTTTTGCGTTATCGCCAGGCGGTGCAGACGCTCCTGGGCGTCGAGCCTGCGCTCAAGCTCTGTTTCCTGGACTATAATGGCCAGGTCGTGGTGAAACGAATTGGTTAGCAGCCTGCCACGAGGCTGATGCTCGGGCCGTGGCCGGGCATCTTGCACTGCCGCCGCCCGGCCCCCACCAAAAGGCCCGCACCGGGGTAGCGCGAAGCATGAGAGCCGGTCGGGCGCAGCCCTGCGTACCACCATGCAAGCTCGCTATGGCATGGTTGTTGCTAATACACTGTAGCCACATCTTTGGATGGAGGAGACGGTGACGTGAAGCTTCTTGTGCTGGATGCGACAGGACATACCGAAAAGGATGTCAGCCTCGATGAAGCGCGCATGGAGATCGCCCGCGCGATTTTGGATGGACGGGCGGTCATCGCCGTTGATGATTCCGGCGGCCAGGGAACGCCACTCAGTGATGCCTCACAGCTGACTGAGCAGCACAAGCTAGCATACATTCTGCACCCGATGGCCGGCGGCTGTTGATAGCCTGGTGAGAGCAACTCAGCGCCGTCCGCGTGGGCTGAGGGCTCTCTGGATGCCCTTGCCATTGCACTGCGCTTCCACGCGCAACGCCGCAATGCCGACGCCTGGGGAAACCTGGGGGGCGGCGTTGCGGCGTTGCGCGTGGAAGCGCCGATGAGAGGAGCCTGGCGTGCTATGTTACGGAGGCGGGCGCCAGGCATCCAGCAATGGCCGTATGCCATGAGTGGATAGCGCCAAACCGCATCCGATGGTGACGGGCATGGGGCCCTACCGGCGGATGCGGTTTGGCCATCTGCAATCAGTCGAGGCTGCGCAACCACTCATCAAAGCGATGTAGCCAGCGTGCCACAGTTTCCCAGACTTGCTGCAGCGACAGGCTCATTGGCTGGGTGTTTCGCAGCCGTGCGTTGCTGGCCAGCTTTTCCCGCAATTGGCGCACCTTGATCAGGAGCTCGGTCGGAGGACCAAAGATATTGCCCCCCGCCAACAGCCGCTCCTCGTCATTCCGGGCGAGCAGTACCAGCCCCAGGACGTGATCGGCCAACGGCACATCGCCCACCGGCACCAGGCAGAGGTGGCCAAAGAGATTGCCATCCTTGTCGGCCAGCATGCAGCGGCCTACCGCCTGGATGACATACGACATCCCCGGCACCAGCTTAGAGGGGATGCGCAGCCCGTTCAGCGAATGGAGTTGAGAGTACTCCTCTGGCCCCAGTATATCTTGCACGAGCTTTTCCGCCCGCAATTCTTTAGGCCGCTGCAGGCCATACGTACAGATCGGGCACAAGCAGTTGCCAGCCGATACGGGCGGTTGGGCAACAACTCGCGGCTCTTCACCTCTCATGCAATACCCTCCCCCTATTCTCCTATCTGCGCTCTAAGCAAAGTGTGTGCCACCATGCGCTCAGTCGCCCATGCCCGATTGGGCACAACGCACGATGAAAACGCCCTTCGGCTTCCGGGCATCAGGCTCCGCGTGCGGCCGGAACAGGCCTTTTGTAGGGTGTGGTGGGTTAGCGCCGCAGGCGGCGCTAACCCACCACACCCCCTGCGGATCAGGGCCGGGCCTGTGCGGGGCATGGCAGCCGGCAACTGCCCGGAAGGGCCCCGGCGCTATTTTCAGATCAGTTCTGGTATTCGATGTGGCGGCCGGTGAGGGCGCTGGTGGTCCATTCGAGCAGGAGAATGAGGGTGA
>DAOTVS010000315.1:0-14718 GCA_034436375.1 Anaerolineae bacterium
CACCGCCTGCGGCGGTGCACGAGGCCCGACCCAGCTCCTTAGGGCACCAGCAGCAGCGGGCAGCGCAGTTGGGCCAGAACCTGCGTGGCCCGCTCATCCTCATCGCCGGCGAGCCCCATCAGGAGCAAGGCGGGGTGCTCGCCGCGAGCGGCAGCCAACACGGCGACAGCGGCATCTCCCCAGGCATAGATGATCTGGGAGGCGATGCCTTGCTTCTCCAGCCAGGCCTCCACTTCGCCCCCCAGGTGCTCTGCCTCACCAGGGGTGGGGGCCAGCGCCAGCACCTGAAGCGACCCCCGAGTGTGCTCCGCCAGCTCGGCGGCCAGAGCCATCGCCCGCCTATCCGCCGCCGAGCCATCATAGACGGCCAGGAATCCCTCGCCGCCCATGGGCTGGTTCTCTAGCACCAACAACGGCCGGCCCGCGCCCAGGGCGGCTTGCAGAGTGCGCCCCACGCCGCAGGCGCTCAGCAGGGTGCCGCCGGCTTTGCCAAGGCTTAACAAGTCCGCCCCGGCTGCTGCGGCGAGCACCTCGTCGCACACCCGGCCACGCACATGCCGGAAGGTGGCGTGCAGGCCCAGCGCGGCTGCCCGCCGCTGCAGAGTGCGCTCGACGCGCTCGGCCTGCAGGCGTAGCTGGCGCTCCATGCGCTCGCGGTCCACCGGTCGGCTCTCCAGCAGCACCAGCGAGGTCACCCGCGCAAAGGGCAGCTCCGCCAAGCGCAGCAGATCGTCATCCTCCACAAAGAGGGCTTCCAGCTCCGACTGGAGTTGAGCTGCCAACGCCGCAGCAGCATCAAGGGCGGCCAGACTGTGCTCCGAGCCGTCCAGGGCCACCACGATGCGGCGGATGGAGGGTACATGCACCTCGATGCCGTTCACATTCGTGGCTCCTTCTTGCTGTCTTGCTCCTTGTCAGCGCTCTTGTCTTTCTCGCCGGCCTGCCGCGCGCGCTCGGCCAGGTAGCGCAAGCGGTCCTCCACCCGACGGTTCACGGTGCCTTCTGGGAACTGGCCTGTCTCGTCCCGCGCTCCTGCGGGTGTTCCGGTCAATACCTCGATGCCCTCATCGATGGTCGAGACAGCCCACACGTGGAATTTGCCCGCCCGCACCGCCTCGACCACATCCGGCCGCAACATCAGGTGCCGGACGTTGGTGCGGGGGATCATCACGCCCTGCTCGCCGGTTAACCCGCCCTCCATCAGGCGGCAGACGTCAAAGAATCCCTCGATCTTCTCGTTCACACCGCCGATAGGCTGTACCTCGCCCTTCTGGTTGATCGAGCCGGTGACGGCGATGCTCTGCTTGATCGGCACGCCCGAGAGGTCCGAGAGCAGCGCGTACAGCTCGGCGGAGGAAGCCGAGTCACCATCCACGCCGCCGTAGGATTGCTCGAACACGAGCGAGGCGCTGAGCGAGAGCGGCTCCTCCGGCGTGTAGCGGGCGGCGAGAAAGTTGGAGAGGATCAGCACGCCTTTGGAGTGCAACGGTCCGCCCAGGGCGACCTCACGCTCGATATCGACCACCGTACCATGCCCCAGGCGCGTGCGAGCGGTGATACGGGTTGGCTGCCCCCAGCTAAAGCCACCCAGCCCCGAGACGGAGAGGCCGTTGATCTGCCCCACTTTTTCGCCGCGTACATCGATCAGCATCGTGCCGTTGACGATCTCCTGCAGGGTGCGCTCGCGCACACGATCGGCCCTGAAAGTGCCCTTGTCGAGAGCCTGTTGCACGTCGATGGCCTCCACTACCGTAGAGCCCCGCTGACTTGCCCAGTAATCCGCCTCGCGCACCAAATCTACAATTGTACGGAAGCGGATGGAGAGCCGATCCTGGTTTTCCAGCAGCCGTGAGGCCTGCTCCACCACCCGCGCCACGCCGCTACGATGGAAGGGGCGCAGCCCCTCACGCCGGGTCACTGTGGCCACAAAGCGGCCATAGAGGGCACAGTTTTCCGGCGTGCGCTCGACCTCGCCCGCGAAATCTACCTCGACCTTGAACAATTCGCCAAAGTCGGGGTCTGCCCCCTGCAGTGCATAGTAGAGCATGGGCTCACCCAACAGCACCACCTTGACATCCAGGGGGATCGGCTCCGGCTCGAGGCTGGCGGTCGTCATGAGCGAGTACTCGCGCGCCAGCGCCTCGACCGTGATCTGCCGGGTGCGCAGGGCGCGCTTGAGCGCCTCCCAGGCCAGCGGTTTTTGCAGCACGGTGAGGGCATCGAGGATCAGGTAGCCACCGTTGGCGCGATGCAGAGCGCCGGGCTTGATGAGGGTGAAATCGGTCACCAGGGCGCCCATAGTGGCCTTGTACTCGATGGCGCCGACCAGGTTCTGATAGATGGGGTTATCCTCCACCACAATCGGCGCTCCCTGCGTGGCCGCATGATCTACGATCACGTTCACCTCGTAGCGCTGGAACGAAGGCTCATGCGGCACAAAGAACGGGAGCATGCCGCTGGGGGCAGGCTGCTCGCCGCGCTCGGCAGGCTGGAAATCGGCCACGTTCTCCACCACATCCTCGCCAACTGCATCGATATAGTCGGCGACCTGCTGCCACTGAGCGTACTTGTCGCGCAACTCACTGATGTGCTGACCGACGGCGACTGCCGCTACCTGGCGGTTCACCTGGCGCACCTGCTCCATCGCCTGCTTCTCGGCCTGGCGGATGTCGCGCACCGCCGCCTGCAGCTCGGCCTCCATAGCGGCCATATCCTGCTCGATCTTGTTACGCATCTCGGGCGGCAGCTGCTGGAACTGCTCGGGGTTCAGGATCTGCCCTTTGGCTACCGGGGCAAAGGCAATGCCGGAGGGCGTCTTGAGCATGGTCAGCCCACGCGCCTCTGCCTGCCGGCGCAGACTGGCCAAAATCCTCTCCTGCGTCTCGCGCAGCTGGCGCTCTACTTCCTGTTTGTGCGCCTCATAATCCTCACTCTCGAATGCGGCCGGAATGCGTATCTTGAGATCATCGATCAGCTGCTTCATATCCTTGCGCAGGGCCGTCCCCATACCCGCCGGCAGCCGCAGCGCCCGCGGCTTGTCGGGCTGCTTGAAATTGTGCACATAGCACCAATCATCGGGCACCGGCTGCCTGGCCGCCTCTTGCACCAGGAACTGGCGGATCGTCGTCGATTTCCCCGCACCGCTTGGACCCAACGCGAACATGTTATATCCCTGCCCGCGCATCCCTATGCCGAAGCGGATCGCCTCTACCGCGCGCGGCTGGCCGATCACCTCCGTCAGATCAGGCAGGCTGGCGGTCGTCTCAAAATCAAAAAGATTGACATCGCAAGTGCGGAAGAGTTGTTCGGGGCTGAGGGCGAAGGACTGCACACTGGACATGGTGAAACCCCTTCTACCGGCAAAGGAGGGCTGCCTTGGTGGCATGCGCAGCCCGGCTACTCACAATCAACGGGAAACAGGTGATTCTGGTATAGCACAGGACAGGGTGACTGTCAAAGGAGTTAGATATCGGTTTCGTGCTTGCGCGAGCGGCCCTCTGCCCGCGCCTCCAGTTTGCCGATGATCACGTCCTGCAGACGCGCGATGTTGCCATTCTTCGTTCCCTGATAGCATGCATCGCTGTGCTGACTGTCAAGTAGCGAGCGGTTCGCCGGCTCCCGGAGCAGGAATACCGCCGCCACGGCTATGGCCAGCGCGAGCGCGGCATTGGCCCGGAACATCCCCTGCACCCCCAGGCGATCATAGAGCATCCCGGCCCAGGCATTGCCCAGAATGCTCCCGGCGCCCGAATAGGCGGCCCAGAAGAGCGCCTGCCCGGTGGCCCGCCACTCGCGCGGCACCAGGCGATTGATATAATCCACCGAAGCCACCAGCAGCAGCGAGAAGGAAAAGCCGTGGCAGGCCTCGACCATCATAGCCAGGTGCGGCGCCCGGATCACCGAGTAGGCGAACATGCGCGCGGCAAAGACCAGGAAGGTGAGGGCAATCACCCTGCCCGATTTGAACCGCCGGATGAGGGCCGCCGCGAGCAGGTAGAGCGGCAGCTCGCTGAGGCCCTGCAGGGTATAGGCCGTGCCGATGAGCGGCCGCGAAGCGCCCAACTCACTCATGTAGATGGGGTAGAAAGTATTGATGGAGGCTGCGCCCAGCTGCAGGAAGGTGATCAGCGCCAGCAATACCACGAGCCGGCGGTTGCGAAAGAGCGCCCCGGCGCCACGCCAGGTGCGTTCACCAGCCAGGGGGGTGTGACCGCCCTGCCCTCGCGTGCCGCGCCAGGCCACGAGCCAGCCCAGGAGCATAAAGGCGGCTGCATAGACAAACACCAGCCGGATATCCTGCCCGGCGATGGCGCGCCCGATGGCAAAGGACGAGAGCGCCCAGCCGACCGCCCCCCATAGGCGCAACCGGCCATAGGAGAGGTTGGGGTGCTGCTCCAGGTGATCGAGAACCAGGCTGTCGATGAGCGAGCCCACGGGGCTGGAGAGGAGGGCGTAGAGCACCGTCCAGGCCAGAAAGAACCAGAACCCGCCGGGCCAGATGTAGCCCAGGAGCAATATTGCCGCCAGAGGCATGGTCAGCAGCAGCGTCCGCCGGCGGCCCCGCAGATCGGCGGCTACCCCCCACAGCGGCTGGCTCAACAGCACCATCGCCGGGCGGATGCCGGAAAGGAGCCCGATCTGCAGGCCCGAAAGGCCAACCTGGCGCAGGTAGACGGAGAGGAAGGGGCTCCAGGCCGCACCGGAGCCATAGTAGAGCACATAGAGCAGCCGCAGCACCCCGCCCGTGCCCGGCCGGGCCTGCGCGGCCTCTTCGATCGTCAGCGTGTCCGATGCCATTCACAGACCTTCAATTTCACTGATGTATGCTTGCCGTCGAGGGCGCAGAGATCGCTGAGGAAAATGAGGTGCTCTTCTATCCGCGTTCATCCGCGTTCATCTGCGGTTTCACCGCGCCCCTCCCCAGCGCCACCAGCGCGGCGAGGGCTACGACAAGCAGAATACCCGAGTTGAGCCGGTACATGGCCTGCACGCCGATGCGGTCATAGAGAAAGCCCGCCCAGGCGTTGCCGATGATGCTACCGGCGCCGAAAAAGGCTGCTGTATAGAGAGATTGCCCCGTCGCTCGCCATTCCCGTGGCACGTGCTGGTGTACATAATCCACCGCGGAGACCAGCAGCAGCGAGAACGAGAGGCCATGGCTTGCCTCGACCACGACCGCCAGCGCCGGGTTGCGGATGACGGAATAGAGAAAAGTGCGTGTGGCGAAGACAAAGAACGTAAAAGGCAACGTGCGGCGCGAGCCAAAACGCCGGATGAGCCAGGCCGATGCCAGGTAGAGCGGCAACTCGCTCAGGCCGCGCACGGTGATGGCCAAGCCGATCACGGGCGACGGTGCGCCGATCTGCGTCATGTAGATGGCGAAAAAGCTCCAGATGCCGGCTGCCCCCAGCTGCAGCAGCACAATCAGCACGAGGAACATCACGAGCGGGCGGATGCGCAAGAGGGCCCCGGCGCCGTGCCACGCCCGGCCCAGGGCAGTTCGCTTTCCGCTATCGCGCGTGCCGCGCCAGACCACGGCCGCGCCCAACAGCATAAAGGCAGCTGAAAAGGGAAAGATCAGGCGGATATCGCGCCTGGCGATGGCTTTTCCAACCAACAGTGCACTGACTGCCCAACCCACCGCACCCCACAGGCGCACCTGACCAAAGCTTGTGCCGGGTTCGTCATCCAGGTGATCCAGCACCAGGCTGTCGATGAGCGGGCTGACTGGGCTCGAGAACAGGTTGTACAGGATGGCCCAGGCGAATAGAAACCAAAATCCGGCCGGCCAGGCGTAGCCGAGCAGCAGGGCTGCGGAGATGAGCATCGTCAGCAGGAGCGTGCGCCGTCGCCCGCGCAGGTCGGCCACCACGCCCCAGAGCGGCTGGCTGACCAGCGTGACCGCGGGACCGATCCCGCTCAAGGCGCCGATCTGCAGGCCCGACAGGCCGATCTGTAGCAGGTACACGGAAAAGAACGAGCTCAGCGAGACGCCGCTGGAGTAAAAGAGATAGTAGAGCAAGCGCAGCGTAATGCCCTGACCGCGCAGGGCGCGTCGCGGGCGCGACGATATGGGTGCGATCGTGTTTTCCAAAGAGTACCCTCTTGTAGAGACGCGCCGATGCTGTGTGTATCGCCAGTGTGCTCAGTATACCATGCGTTGCCGTAACTCTGTAAAAGCGGCGGAATGGACAGAATTGGGTTATTGGGTTAACCTACCCCCGCAGAGTTCGAGCAGTGTTGAATGAGGCTTGTGTATCTCCAGGAGGTTCAGTTTGCGTACCGCGGCTGTTATTTCAGTTGATGAGCTTACCGCTCAGGGCGCGGATTGGGCGCCTTTCCAGGCCATGTTGGAGCGCTTCCGCATCTGGGGCTATGATGGGGTGGAGATCGCCCTGCGTGACCCCGCGAGCATTGATCAGCGCGCCCTGGCTCGCGCTCTGGCCGGCTGTGGCCTGCCGGTGGCTGGCATCGCGACCGGCACGGCCTGCACGGTCGATGGCCTCTCATGGACCGACCCGGATGCTGCGGTACGGGCAGCGGCGCGCAAGCGTATCGGCGATCAGTGCCTGCTGGCGGCGCAACTCGGCAGCCCGGTGATCGTGGGGCTGATTCGGGGGCGCCTGCAGCCGGGCGTGCCGCGTGCCCAGGCGGAAGCCTGGATGCGCGAGGGGCTGCTCGATGCCTGTACGGCAGGTGCCCGTGTGGGCGTATCCATCTTCTTTGAACCGATCACCCGCTTCATGGATGACCTTGTGCTCACCACCGACGAGGGTGTAGCTCTGCTGGAGCAGCTCGCCGCGCCCAACCTCGGCCTGCTTCTCGACACTTTCCACATGAACATCGAGGAATCCGATATCTGCGCTGCCTTCCGCCGCGCGGGCCGCTACCTGGCCCACGTGCATGCCTCTGATTCTAATCGCTGCTACCCCGGCGCCGGCCACGTTGATTTCCCCGCCGTTGTAGCCACGCTGCGTGATATGGGCTATGGGGGCTATCTCTCGGCCGAGATCCTGCCCTGGCCGGACCTGGAGACGAGCCTGGAGCGCGCCGCACACTATCTGCGCCGGCTCCTGGCTTGACCCCACTTACCGCGCCCATAGTATCATAGGGCAGTCGACTGGCGCCTGCTGGTGGCCGGGTGTATCATTGTACTATGGAACTGGATGACATGCTGGCAGCATTCCGGGCCTCTCTGCTGGAGGGGCGCCCTCTGCGCTTGCAGGACTATAGCGCGTTGTTGCAGGCTCGCTTTCCCGAGCTGGCCGCACTGGCCTATGTGCGCGAGCCGGCCCCGCGAGGGGAGCGGCGCACCGCGCTGATGCTGACGCAGGAATTGCTGGGCGCCGTGCAGCCCGATCTGAGTGGCCTTTCGCCGCCGCGTGCTCAGGCGCTCTATCTGGCTGCCCTGCTGGCCCATGTCGGCCAGGGGGCTGGGGCTGCGGCCTCACGCTATGAACGCGGCGAAGCAGCGTTGGCGCGCGATGTGCTCTTTCGGCTGGACTTGCCCGATTGCCTGCGCGATGAGGTTGTCTACCTGGTCCGCTCGCAGCGGGCGCCCGCGCTCCTGGGAGCACGGCCGGCAAGCCAGGGGCGTATGCTGCGCCTGGCCTGGACACTTGATACCGAATTGCTGTACCGGCTTGCCGTCGCCGAGGCTGATATCGTTGCGCCCGCGAAGGCTGATCGCACACGCGCGGCGCTGGATGCCTTTCGCGCGCGTTGCCAGGCGCTGGGGATCTATGGCTCGGCCCCACCGCCGCTGCTCTCGGAAGAGCGATGGCGTCCGATTTCTCAGGCGGACCCCTGCCGGGCGCGGCGCCTGCAAGGCGAGTTGCGCTTCTGGCGGGCCAAGGGCACGATCAACACAGCCGAGCAGGCCGAGGCTTGGCTGGCAGGCTGGGAAGCGGCCTCTGGCGGCGTACTCTATTTGCCTGTGGGCGTGCCGGGCAGCGGCAAATCGACCTGGGTGGGGCGGCATCTGAGCGGCGCGCACCTGGTCTCGATGGATGAGATGCGCGAGCGGCTGCTGGGCAACCGGTCTGACCAGAGCCGTAATGCGGAGGTCTATCGCCGGTCGCGGGGCGAGTTGCTCACGGCCCTGCGGCGAGGGGAGGTCGTGGTGTGGGATGCCCAGAGCCACACGTGGTCCGCCCGGCAGGGGCTGCTGCTGGCGGCGCGCCAGACCCACGCCTATGTCATCATTGCCTACCTGGATGTGCCCCTGACAGTCGCCCTGGAGCGCAATGGTCAACGCACGGCGGTCGTGCCCGAGGCGGTGATCGCGCGCAGCTACAACGATCTGCAGGAGCCCCGGCCCTTTGAGTGTGAGGAACTCTGGCGAATCGATGTGCACGGGAACACCCGTTTTTGCCAGATTCGGCATTCTGGTATACAGTCCCCCTCGTCGGCGGTGACCTGATACCGTTACCATAACTGTTATCGGGAGAAGCTGCCGACCTGGGGGAGAATTGCAATGCGTATTGCCGTTATCAGCGATCAGCTTTCCGACGATCTGGAAGAGGCTTTTCAACTCGGAGAGTTGTTGGGCGTGAATGCCTTTGAGTTGCGTTGGCTCCGGCCGCCCGGTTCTCTCCGGCTGCGCCGGGTCAGCGAGCTCTCCGATGAGGATGCAGAGGGCCTGGCGGCTGCCGCCAAGCGGCATGGCGCCAGTGTGAGCGCCATCTCGGCCGGCCTTTTCCGCCACCGTTGGGATAACCGCATGGAATTCGCGGTGCATATGCAGAGCCTGCAGCGGGCCCTGCACGTGGCCAGGATCTTTGGCGCGCCCCATGTCATTATCCACGGGTTCCTGCTTGTCGGCGAGCACCGCAACGGCGTCTGCCCGCCAGGGGTGGTCGATGCATTGGGCCAGGCCGCCGAGCTGGCTGCGGCGGATGGTGCCATGCTGTTGATCCGCAATGCCCCTGATTGCTACACCGATAGTGGTGCTCACACGGCCTCCATCGTTCATGCGGTGCACTCGCCGGCTCTGGGCGTCAGTTGGGACCCCTGTCATGCCGTCCGCGCCGGTGAGGAAGATATCTGCGCCGGCTATGAATGGCTCTTGCCCTTTGTGCGCGACGTCTGCATCAAAGATCAGGAACAGCGCGAAGGGCTCGGCTATGAGTACACTGTCATGGCCGAAGGCACGATGGATTGGCCGGCCCAGCTGCGCGCCTTGATCCGCGACGGCTTCCAGGGCACCGCGACCCTGGGTTCGCAAGTCGAGCCGCGCCTGCTGAATACCATGCACAGCCTGGATGCCCTACACAAGCTGCTGCGCCAGGTACGCAGCGCCAACGCCATTTCATCCCTATAGGCGCTGGGCGCTGGCCGATATCCCCCCGTAGATGCCCCTTTCCCGCCCTGGCGGGAAAGGGGTAGGGGGGCGTGGGCATCGCGCCGCGACTGAGTGGCAGCCTTCAATCTGCCCGCAGATTGAACTGCGCCCTGCTGACCTTTAAGGCTGGTTGACACCGCCAATGGAAGGGGGTATACTAGATCATAGAGGCTGAGTACGCTGATCGGCTTCAGGGGAGGTTACCGAACTATGAATGGCGTGGCTGTGCAGGCCAGGCTGGCGCCCGGCAGAGAACACTAAGGCGCATTTGCGCCTTGGTGTTTTTTTGTTCCTGACGGCAGCACACAGCCAAATGGTTGCTGGCCGAGATAAGTAACGATACTAAAGGGGGTACGCGAATGGACTCCGGGATGATCAGCAAGATCCAGAAGGCCAAGCGCTACTCGGAAGAGCGCGACCGCATCACTTTTGATGACTTTACCGTCACTTTCCGCGGGGAACACGATACTTATCGGGTTACGTACCGAAAGGGCCATTGGTCTTGCGGATGCGGTTTCTTTGCGCAGCGGGGCGTATGTAGCCATACGATGGCGCTGGAGAGGGTCCTGATGGGTATGCTGGTCTCGGCAGACCAGGATGTCGCAGAGTTGCACGCTCCAGGGGCAGAAGTGCCGGCTCGCTAAGATGATTTGAGCATCGCTCGCGCATGGGCTGAAGCGAGCTCATGCGCGAGCGATTTTGTTTCCCCGGGCTGCTCGGGCAAGGGCTGGGGCCAGGCGCCTATTACTATACCGGTAAGTGCAGCTTTTGTACGTGAGGATGATCGATGAAGCGATGGTATGTCTGGCTGGGGGCCGCTATCAGCCTGGTGTTCCTGTATAGTTCTCTGAAGGGGCTGCAGTTGGCTCAGGTGTGGCATGCCATGCGCACGGCCAACTACTGGTGGCTGATGCCTGGGGTTGCCGTTTATTTCCTGGCCGTCTGGGCGCGCACCTGGCGATGGCACTATCTGCTGCGCCCGGTAAAGGCAATCAGTCTCAGCCGACTCTTTCCGGTCGTTGTGGTCGGCTACATGGGCAATAATGTCTACCCGGCCCGCGCTGGCGAGGTGATCCGCGCCTATGTGCTCAAGCGCAAAGAAGACGTCGATATCTCGGCATCCCTGGCGACCATCGTCGTGGAGCGCATCTTTGACGGTGTGGTGATGCTCTTCTTTGTCTTTGTGGCTCTGCCTTTCACTCCCCTGCCCGAGGGCCTGCGCCGCGTCGTGGTGCTCTCCAGTATCGCCTTTTTTGGGCTGCTCCTGGTCTTTTTCGCTGTGGCCGCCATGCCACGGCGTGCTCAGGCTATCTACAATTGGGCCATCGATCGCCTGGTGCCTGTGCGCTGGCGCGACCCTCTGCGGGGTATATTGGATCGCTTTATGGATGGCCTGTGCTGCCTGCGCCGCCCGGCTGATGTGGCCATGATCTTTGTCACCTCGGTGGCCATCTGGCTAACGGAGACGGTCAAGTACTGGTTCGTCATGCACGGGTTCGGCTTCTCGGTCCCCTTTTACGTGCTGATGCTGATGGCAGCCGTGGTCAACCTGGCGACGACAATTCCTTCGGCCCCGGGGTACGTTGGCACCTTCGACAAGCCCGGCATCGCCGTGCTGAGCGGGTTCGGCGTGCCCGACACCGTGGCCGCCGGTTATACACTGGTATTGCACGCAGCCCTGTGGCTGCCGATCACGCTGCTCGGGTTCTACTACATGTGGCGCGAAAGCGTCTCGTGGAAAGACTTTGCCGCGGCGGCGACCGTCCGCCAGGAAGCCAACAACCAGCCCGCCGATTGAGTGCGCCTGGCACTTGAAGAAAAAACCCGGCCGTGCTATTATCCTGCCCACACAGTTGCCCTGCCTGCTTTGCGCACCTGTGCGCCGCATGGCTCCATGGTAGGATGCACAGAACCGGAGCAGGGCGCACTGCTGTGCACATGACAGGTTGGCGGTCTCGTGCGGTTTGGGGAGGATCGATGAGAATTGGTATCGTGGGCGCTGGGCTGGCCGGGCTGACTGCCGCTTATGACCTGACCAGGGCAGGCCACACGGTGACCATTTGGGAGGCTGAGGCGCAGCCGGGCGGTCTGGCCTCAGGTTTCCGTGACGAGAGGTGGGAATGGCCTCTGGATCATTCCTACCATCACATTTTTGCCTCCGATCGGGCTGTGCTGGACCTGGCGCACAAAGTGGGCGCGGAGGTCTTTTTCCGCCGCCCGCTGACGGTGATCTGGCATCGGGGCAGCATGGAACCCTTTGATAGCCCCCTGGCCGTGTTGCGCTATCCCCATCTGAGCCTGCCCGAGAAGGTGCGTGTGGGGATGGTGACGGCCTACCTGCGCCTGCTGCGCCGCTGGCGACCGCTGGAGCGAGTGTCTGCCGAGGATTGGCTGCGCCACGCTATGGGTGAACGCCCCTATCGGGTGCTCTGGCAGCCGCTGTTGGAGGGCAAGTTCGGCGCCGATTACCGTGCAGTGAATATGGCCTGGTTCTGGGCGCGCATTCACAAGCGCAGCCCGGCGCTCGGTTACCCCGCCGGCGGCTTCCAGACCCTGGCCGACCGCCTGGCCGATGCCGTGCGCGCATCGGGAGGGCAGGTGCTTCTGAGGCAGCCTGTGCAACGCGTGCAGCCGCGTGCTGAAGGTGGCCTCACTGTGACATGGGCTGAGGGCACTGCCGATTGCGAGCGGGTGATCGTCACGACCGGGCCTCAAACGGCGCTGCATCTCGTGCCCGATCTGCCGGCGGCCTATGCCGGGCAATTGCAGCGCCTGCGCTCGTTGGCCGCGCAGACCCTGGTGCTGGCGCTCGATCGCCCCCTCACTCTCGGCTATTACTGGGTGAACCTGCCCAAGTCAATATTCCCTTTCCTGGCCCTGGTCGAACATACGAACTATATCGACCGCGCCCACTATGGGGGGGATCATCTGGTGTATCTGGGCGATTACCTCGCCGAAGATCACCCTAACTTTGCCATGACCCAGGAAGAGCTGCTGGCTACCTACCTGCCGTACGTGACGCGCATTCGCGCCGATTTCCAGCCCTCCTGGATACGCAAGAGCTGGCTCTTTCGCCAGCGGGAAGCGCAACCCTTCACGCCTGTAGGGCACGGATCCTCTATCCCGCCGCTGCGCACCCCGTTGGCGGGGCTCTACTTTGCCAGCATGAGCCAGGTCTATCCCTGGGATCGGGGCACTAACTATGCCGTCGAACTGGGCCATCAAGTGGCTGATCTAGCCCGAAAATAGCGCCGGGGCCCTTCCGGTTAATTGCCGGCTGGCCCGCTTCGCACAGGCCTGGCCTTATCCCAGAGGGTGGGTCTGTGGGGCGGCCACACAGCGGCCGCCCCACAGACCCACTCCGTATAGACGGCCTGTTCGGGCTGCGTGCGGAGCATGGCGCCTGGAAGTCGAAGGACATTTTCATCTCTACGGCGTATGCTGACGCTGTAAAGTCAGACTCCTGTCGTATTGGGGTTCAGAGTCAAGGAGGCGTGGGGTGAAGTCGATCTGTGTCATTGGCGCCGGCTATGTGGGCCTGGTTACGGGAACCTGCCTGGCGGATCTCGGAAATCGGGTTGTCTTGCTGGACATCGATCAGGGCAAGATCGACAAGCTAAACGCCGGAGTAATGCCGATTTACGAACCGGGGTTGGAGGAATTGGTGCGGCGTAACGCGGGCAGCGGCCGCCTGCGCTTTACGACCCGCTATGAGGAAGGCCTGGCCGACGCTGAGTTTGTCTTTATCGCTGTCGATACGCCATCGGGGGCCGAAGGCGAGGCTGATCTCAAGTCGGTGCGCACCGCGGCCCGCTCAATTGCGACGGTCATGGATCACCCGCTGATCATCGTCAACAAAAGCACGGTGCCCATCGGCACGGGCGATTGGGTGGCCGATATTATCAACCGTCACCGGCAGAATGGCGTTGATTTTGCCGTCGTCTCTAACCCCGAGTTTCTGCGCGAGGGTTCAGCCGTCAACGATTTCCTGACCCCCGACCGTGTTGTGCTCGGCTCGCTGAACCGTGACGCTGCGGAAAAGGTGGCTCAGCTCTACCTGCCGCTGCGGGCGCGTATCATCATCACGGACCTGCGCACGGCAGAGATGATCAAGTATGCCTCCAATGCTTTTCTGGCCAGCCGCATCTCGTTCATTAATGAGATTGCGGCCATCTGCGAAAAGCTCGGCGCCGATGTAAAGGAAGTGGCCGCCGGCATGGGCTATGACAAGCGCATCGGCCCTGCCTTTTTGGATGCCGGTGTCGGTTTCGGGGGCAGTTGCTTCCCCAAAGACGTCAAGGCCCTGGCGCACATGGCGTCGATCCACGGCTGCCACCCGCAGCTCTTGCGCGCTGTGCTCGAGATCAATGCTGATCAGCGCCGGTTCACCATCCAGAAACTGCGCGACCTTTTGGGCAAGCTCGACGAGCATGTCGTCGGCATCCTGGGCCTGGCCTTCAAGCCCAATACCGATGATATGCGCGACGCCCCATCCGTGGAGATCATTCACCTGCTGCAGCATGAGGGCGCGCGCATCAAGGCTTACGATCCTGTGGCCATGGAAAATGCCCGGCTGGTGCTGCCCGACATTACCTATTGCCAGGACCCCTATGAAGTGGCCGCCGGCGTCGATGCGCTGTTGGTATTGACCGAGTGGAACGAGTTCAAGCATCTCGATTTCGAGCGCATCCGCCAGGCGATGCGCCGGCCAATCTTGATCGATGGACGCAACCTCTACGAGCCCGACCGGATGCGGGCCGTTGGCTTTACCTATCGCGGCATCGGACGCGGTTACTGAGGCAAAGAATGATCAGTGTGGGTGTCGACATTGTGGAGATCGACCGCATCGCGCACGCTTTGGAGCGCTGGGGCGAGCGGTTCCTGGCTCATGTCTATACGGAAGAAGAGATTACTTATTGCCGGGGCCGTGTACCCGAGTTGGCGGCGCGCTTTGCCGCCAAGGAAGCGATTTCCAAAGCGCTGGGGACCGGTCTCGTGGGGGTGCACTGGCGGGAGATGGAAGTATGCCCCGATGGATTGGGCAAGCCATGGGTGCGGCTTCATGGCCGGGCGGCGGCGCGGGCCGAGGCCCTGGGCCTCACCGAGTTTGCCATCAGCCTTTCTCACTCCCGCGATTGCGCCGTGGCCTCGGTTGTGGCCTCGGGGCCAGGTGTGTAGGGCCATTGTGATACGAGGCATCTTGCCTGCCTTCTAGCGAAAGTCTGACCAGGCTCGCTACGGGTGAGGGCCGGGCAGATTGCTTCGCCGCCATCCGGCACCCTTCTTTAGGGGCGTGGAGTGCTGTCGATTGCTTTGCCGCTCTGCAGAGCGGCAAAGCAATCGACAGCACTCCACGCCCCTAAAGAAGGGTGCCG